>JAZRHX010000195.1:0-2105 GCA_045644985.1 Clostridia bacterium
GGTATTGTACGTGCCCCATAGTCTTCGTTTCATATCCGTTGCCGGTAAAATATTCCAAAGACGTCACCGTATTGGATTTCGGATGACGATTCACCACATAGTTGAAAGAATTCCACTGACCTTTCGAGGCATCATTGACACCAATGAAGAGATTCATCCAATTGGTAACACCTTGTTTGAAGGAATGAATCTCATTCTGGGTGGTAACACAAAAATACACAGATGTATTATCATAAGTTACTTTAACATCTTGGATAAAATGATCCGGTTTTGCTTGCGTGTAATGAGTACCCTCATAGAAACCATCGGCATCTCTGGCAACTTTTTGTGTAGATAAGGAAACATACCGTGTGCCCACCTGTTCCCATTGAGCAATATCCCCATTGATATCAATGGCAACAGGCACATACTGCTCCCGCGCCTTCAGCGGAAGACCCTTATATTTGCGAATATTGTAAACCAATTGAAGGTAATAATTATCCCCGTATCCTTCTTGAACATAGTTACCGTTCTTGTCCTGCACGTACGTGGGAACCTTTGTCATCTCCAAATCTCTGGAATATTCCACATTGAAATTATCTGTATAGTCCGGAAAATCATAGGGACATAATTCGGGCATATGTTTATGCAAATTACGCTTCTGTACCACCCATTCGTTCCATCCGGTGATAAATACAATATCCGGATCCAATCGAATCGCGGCATCCCATCCCTCTTGGAAATTCGCACCTTCTAAAATAGCTTGGATATTTCCATTTTGGGGATTATTAGAGGAATAGCCTCGTCCCCATGCCGGATGTTCCTTCCCATCCCAGCTTTCAAACACATAACTGAAAGCCGTCCCGGTTTGCGCCACTGAAACATTGACCATATCCTTATATACTTTCCAAGTTCTGGAGAAAGTCCAATACGGGAATGCAATCTCTCCATACTGATCTCGATACCATTGGGAAGCACGAACATCAAAGAAATTATTCAAATCATCGCTTAACAGATGCGGAACAGAAATAATAATCGGCTTATCACCGTTCCCGTAGAAAGCTAATTCTTGATAAGTTTTATTTGAATACAGAATCTTGTATAGTTGATTCGTAAGCTTTTGGGCATCTTGATTCACGTAAAATGTAAGTTTCGGCACATCCCAACCGGCCGCTTTATACTCCAGTAAGAGGTCCATCAGGCGACGAAGGGGCGAGTTGTAAATCTTAGCATTCGTAAAATCCAGTACCAAGAAATCCACATCCGCAGCAATAAACATCTCGATATGCTTTCGCATCACCCATTCATCCATACTGTTGTAATAACCATACAGCGGTTCTTGATAGTGAAGCCACGAATCATAGGGAACAACCTTGTTGTCAGGAGATGTATCAAACAAATCATTATAATGTGTCTTCAGCAATTCAGTAATGTTACGTGGTGTATCGGCAGCGTGCTGTCCATGCCATAAAAAATAAAATAAGCCCACATATTTATCTTCTTCATACCCAGAAACACGATTCAAAGTTCTGCCAACGGCATCCGTTGACGTTAAAGAATTTAAAGTAAAGTCATAATCTGCTACTTGTGCAGACTTCACCTCGGCTGCATCTGCATGCCGGTTCCCGCCTAGGCAAGGAACCAGAACACAAATTGCCAAACACCATATACAAATCGCTCGCATGAATTTGTCCATTATCTTACATCTCCAATGTTCTCCGCCTTAAACTACCTATCATAACGCAGATTCCACCAATAAGAATCAAGATCTGCGGCAATAGAGAAATGTCCCCGGTAGATTCATTTTCCACGTTACCGCCGGGCGGATTTCCCTCGGGGGAATCGTCCCACTGCGTTTGGTACCCTTCATAAATAGCAATAACCTGAGCTTTCGTAACAGAATAGTCAGAGAAATTACATACACCGATATTGTGACTGACCATAACAGAATCCTGTTCTGTGGAACCGCCGCCTACGCATAGACCGCCTCGATTCCAAATATAAGGTACCGGAACTACATCCGAAACTGAAGTTGCCGTGCTTCTGACTGCCACGCCGTTTACGTACGCATTTGCCGTTTTTGTGGCATGATCGTAAGTGAGCACACAGTGATACCACGTATTGGC
>JAZRHX010000196.1:0-8792 GCA_045644985.1 Clostridia bacterium
CCGCTTGGCCTCCGACTTTATTATGACCCACAGGTGAGTAGGTTTATTATGCGCATACAAAAAGAAAAACTTTATAGGACTGGACATAAATCCACCTTTCAAGGGACATATTGTCCAGACCAACATTGGGTTTATCGAAAATGCGATGGATGACGACTTGAATTTGGTTCTCAACTTTAAACATTTCTCGGTTTTAGGAAAAGAGCTGCTTTATGTATTGACATAGACAAGTTTTATGGTTATAATGCAAGGTGCTTTTTCTCGCGATTTTTTAGAATGGCGTGGGAAGAGCGAGAGATACACAGGAGGTGCAGACAATGATCAGACCTTATCAACCGAAGAAGAGACAGAGAAGTAAGGTTCATGGCTTCAGAGCAAGAATGGCTACTGCAAATGGCAGAAAAGTTCTTCGCAGAAGACGCCTGAAAGGCAGAAAGGTTCTTTCCGCTTAATTGAAGCGTTGAAAGAAATAAATCGGAGGAAACTCATGATCGTTTCGCTGAAACAGAACAGGGATTTTCAAAGAACATATAAGAAAGGTTCTTACAAAGCAGGTCGTTTTCTTGTCGTATATGCCCGGGAGAACCGTCTCCCTCATAATAGAATTGGGATTGCGACAGGAAAGCGTTTCGGCAACAGTGTTCAGCGAAACCGCGTGAAGCGACTTATTAGGGAGAGTTACAGGCAACTGGCGCCTGCTGTTAAGCAAGGGTACGATCTTGTGTTTATGGTGCGCGCGACAGGAAAGGCTGCAGTCCTTCCCAATCGGAAGATGAAAGCAGTTTATGTGCCAACGTTTGCGGAAATTGACAAAGAGGTTCGCAAACTATCCACAGGATTGAAGCTGTTATGATAAAGAGACTTTTTCTATGGCTAATCCGTTTTTATCGGAAACATATTTCTCCTAAGAAAGCGCCATGTTGCAGGTTCTATCCAACCTGCAGCGCGTATGCTTTGGAAGCCATCGAGAAATACGGTGCTCTTAAAGGATCTGCGCTGGCGATTTACAGAATTCTCAGGTGTAATCCTTTCTGTAAAGGTGGATACGATCCGGTCCCATAAGAAGGGTTTGGTGTTGACATGAATTTTATTGCAAAACCTTTTGGGGTTTTGATGGAATTTATTTACAATACAATAGCTTTTGAGAATTACGGCATTGCGATTATCATTTTTTCGATCTTCGTTCGTCTTTTGATGCTTCCGCTTAATGTAAAGCAACAAAGAAGCATGGATCGTCAGCAAGCGCTTATGCCGGAAATTGAGGCACTGAAGAAACAATATAAAGATGATCCGAAGAAGCTTCAGGAGGAGCAAGCGTTGCTCTTTAGCCGTCATCAGATTAATCCCTACAGCGGTTGTCTTCCTATGTTAATTCAGTATCCGCTGATTTTGGTTGTGTATCAGATTATTCGAAAGCCTTTGACGTATATTGCCGGTTATTCTGCGGCGAAGATTGCCCAGTTATCGGAGGCTGCTGCAGCATTGGGAAAGACGGGCGTAGACGAAATCTTTTTGAATACAACGGAGAAAGTAATCAATATGAAGTTCCTGGGGATTTTTGATTTGGGCTTAACTCCCAATTGGAAATTCTGGACGTACGGCGGGGAATGGAAGATTTATTTGCCCCTCCTTTTGATTCCTATTTTATCGCTTGCAACTGCTTATTTACAGCAGTATGTAATGACGAAGCTTTCCGGAAACGGACAGGCTACGGCCGGAACCATGGGGTGCATGCTGAAAGTAATGCCGCTTATGTCATTGGTATTTGCATTCATTTTACCGGCGGGTGTAGGACTTTACTGGATTATGGGTAATATTTTAGGAATTGCACAAACGATTCTTTTGAAGAAGGTTTTTGTAGTGAAGAAGAAGGAAGGAAGTGTCTGATATGGCAAGATCTATTGAGAAGGAAGCCAAGACCGTAGACGAAGCAATTGCTTTGGCTCTTTCAGAGTTAGGCGTTGAACAAGAAGATGTAGATATTGAAATTTTAGAGTCCGGAAGTAAATCCGTATTGGGAATTTTTGGCGGTGGCAAGGGTGCTCGTGTACGGGTTACGGAGAGCATTTCCGATACCAAGAAGCTTTCTGCATTCTTCGACACATTGATTAACTTATCCAAGAATGATGATGAAACTTCTGCTAAATACGAAATCCATGAAACCGTTCAAGACGGTCAGAAAGTTATTATGGTCAATATTTCCGGCGATGATGTGGCTTATTTAATTGGTAAGCATGGAGATACCTTGCAGGCTTTAACTTATATCGCTAATTTGATTGTCAATAAAGACCGTGAATATTATAAGCGCGTCTTTGTGGATGTAGGTGACTACAGAAAACACAGAGAAGAAACTTTGATTTCTATGGCGAATCGTGTTGCGAGCCGCGTTGTGAAATACAAACGCCCGGTTTCTATGGAGCCTATGTCTGCCAGTGACCGCCGTATTATTCACACTGCCCTTCAGAGCAATTCCGGCGTTGTGACGGAAAGCCAAGGAGAAGAGCCCAACCGCTGTGTTGTGGTCAAGGTTAAGCCTTACGTAAAGAAGTTCTGATTGCGATGACGACTTATCCAGATTACACCATTGTTGCAATCTCAACGCCTCCCGGAAGCGGAGGTATCGGCATTATCCGCTTAAGCGGAGCCGGCGCGGTGGAGATTGCGGATGGGATTTTCACAAAGAAATCCCTCGGTGCAGAATTGAAGAACGAACAAGAGTGTATACGGGCTGCCGGTGAGGTTGCCCGTATGTCTTCTTATACGTTAAAGCACGGCTATATTTTTGATCCGGATACGGGCGAATGGATTGACGAATGTTTGATTTCCTTGATGAAAGGTCCTCGCTCCTACACCGGGGAAGACGTGGTGGAGATTAACTGCCACGGTGGCTACGCGGTTATGAAGAGAATTCTTTCTTTGCTATATAAGAGAGGTGCTCGAGCGGCGGAACCGGGAGAGTTTACCAAACGAGCTTTCCTGAATGGCAGAATTGCACTTTCGGAAGCGGAAGCGGTATCTGATTTAATTCAAGCCAAGACCGAAGAAAGCCGTAGGGCGGCATTCTCCCAATTGTCCGGTGCCATTACTCGGGAAATTCAAGAACTTGCTCAAACTCTTGCTGAGACATTGGCGAAAATTGAAGTGGCGATTGATTATCCGGAGTATGAAGAAGACGAACAGGTGTCGAAAGAAGCGGTGTCTTCTTTGGACGCCATTGAAACACGGCTTTGGAAACTAATTCGCTCCTACGATCGGGGCAGAATCCTGCGGGAAGGCTATCGGGTGGCAATTTGCGGACGGCCCAATGCAGGGAAATCTTCTCTCCTCAATGCGATGACCGGCACCAACCGGGCGATTGTAACGGAAATTGCAGGTACCACACGAGATACAATTGAAGAAACCGTGGATTTGGATGGTTTTACACTGCTGGTTACCGATACCGCGGGCCTTCGGGAAACGGAAGATACGGTTGAGCGAATCGGCGTTACCCGCGCCTATGAAGAAATTCAAAAAGCCGATCTAGTTGTATTTTTGGCAGACAGCCAAAACGACCCCGCGGAAGAAGCCGCGTTGCTACAGAACATCCTGCGGGAAAAGCCGCAGCATTGCAGACTGATTTGCGCGGTTAATAAAGATGATTTGCTGGAGGAATGTCAAAAGGAATCTTTCAAAACCGTATCGCAGCTGTTTTTCTCCGTAAGAAGGGATGGGGCGGAACCTATTTTTAATGAAATTCGGAAAATTCTCCAACAAAAGGATTTTCAAACGGGCAGTGCCATGCTTACGAATGAACGGCATCGCGCCTTGGCGGAGCAAGCCGTGGCAGCAATCTCTCAGGCGAAACAATCGGTGGAACAAGGACAGCCCTTGGACTTCATTTCCTACGACGTGTGGGAATGTGCACAGTGTTTAGGTGCCATCACCGGGGAGAACGTCACCGACGACGTAGTGGATATGATTTTCAGCAAGTTCTGTTTGGGCAAATAAAGGGGATTGAAAGATATGGAAGAGAGACGTTGTTTTGGAACCTATGACGTATGTGTAATCGGCGCCGGCCATGCAGGCTGTGAGGCGGCTTTAGCTTGCGCGCATTTGGGATTCAAAACGGTGCTTTTCTCCGTAACCTTAGACGGTGTTGCCAACATGGCGTGCAATCCCAGTATTGGCGGTACAGCCAAGGGGCAGTTGGTGCGGGAAATCGACGCTTTGGGTGGCGCTATGGGTAAAATATCCGACGAAACTGCTATCCAAACCAAGTTATTAAACCGAGCTAAAGGGCCGGCGGTGTATTCACCCCGCGCCCAAATTGATCGTCGCCGTTACCAAATGCGGATGAAACAAGAATTGGAGCAAACAGACAATTTGGATTTAAAACAGGGGGAAATTGTTCGGATTGTTACCGAAGAGGTAGATGGAATGCCCCAAGTGCGAGGCGTTATAACCCACTTGGGTGCATTTTACCGTTGCCGGATTGCTATCGCCTGTACCGGCACTTACCTGAAAGGCCGGGTGATTATCGGAACTCATTCGTATAGCAGCGGTCCCGACGGGCATTTTCCCGCGATGCAGCTATCCGATTGCCTGAAAGATTTGGGCTTTACTATTATTCGCCTCAAAACCGGCACGCCCCCCAGAGTCAACGGACGTTCCGTTGATTACAGTAAGACGGAATATCAACCGGGAGACGACGAGCCATTCACGTTCCAATTCCAGCCGGCACGCCCCGGAGAGGACGTGGCTTCCCGGAAGGAGCAAATTCCTTGTTACCTCACCCACACGGTGAAGGAAACCCACGATATTATTAAAGCGAATCTGCATCGGTCTCCTTTGTTTAACGGGATGATTGAAGGGGTAGGACCGCGATATTGTCCCTCTATTGAAGATAAAGTGATGCGTTTTGCGGATAAAGAGCGGCACCAGATTTTCCTGGAACCTACGGGAAAGGATACGGAAGAAATTTATATTCAAGGATTATCTTCCAGTTTGCCGGAGGAAGTGCAGCTGGATTTTGTCCATACCATTCCCGGTTTGGAGGATGCCAGCGTGATGCGGCCGGCTTATGCCATTGAATACGATGCCATTGACGCCAGACAACTGAAACTATCTTTAGAGAGCCGCATTGTAGATGGTTTATTCTGTGCAGGCCAGATTAATGGATCTTCCGGCTACGAAGAAGCTGCGGCCCAGGGTTTGATGGCGGGGATTAACGCGGCTATGAAATTGCAAGGTCGGGAGCCTTTGGTCATCGACCGAAGCGAAGGCTACACCGGCGTACTGATTGATGATTTGGTGACACGAGGCACCAAAGAGCCTTACCGCATGATGACTTCTCGCGCAGAGTACCGTTTACTTCTTCGTCAGGACAATGCGGATCAGCGTTTGACACCGAAAGGATATGCAGTAGGCCTGATTTCTGAAGAACGGTATCAAGCGTACTTACAAAAACAAGCGAAAATTTCCCGGGAAATAGAGCGTCTGCAGTCGGTGCATTTTGGCCCCAATGCGTCTATTAATGATTTTCTTACGGCGCAGGGCAGTACCCCCATCGCCGGCGGTGTCAGCGCTTGCGAGCTTTTGATGCGTCCGGAGATTCGTTATGAAGCTTTGTGTACCTTAACGCCACCCCCCGAGGAATTGCCCAGAGACGTGCGGGAACAAATTTCTATTTCAATTAAATACGCGGGCTATATTAAGCGAGAGCAAGCCCAAGTGGAGCAGTTCCGGAGAATGGAGCGATATAAAATCCCGGAAAATATGGATTATCAACAAGTGCCCAACATTTGTAAAGAGTCCAGAGAGAAATTGGCGAAGATTCAGCCGGCTTCCATCGGTCAGGCTTCCCGTATTACCGGCGTGTCTCCTGCAGATATTGCCTCTTTAGTGGTGTATTTGAAACATTTTACCGGAAAGAAGAATCAGGAGGAAGAAAATCTCCAGCCTTGATGCGATTGTACAAGAACGTTTTCCTAATTTGACTCCAAAACAACTGGGTCAGTTCCGCAGATATTTTGAAATCTTAGTGGAAGTGAACCAGGTGATGAATTTAACGGCGATTACGGAGGAAGAAGCGGTTGCGATTAAGCATTTCGCAGATAGTCTTACGTTGATTCCCTACGTGGAGAAGTTTGGAGCGAAAAGCCTTGTGGATATTGGCACCGGCGCCGGTTTCCCCGGCGTTCCGCTGAAAATTGCCTGTCCGGATTTGCAGGTGACATTGATTGATTCTTTGGAGAAGCGGGTGGGCTTCTTAAACCGGGTGATTGAAGAATTGGGCTTGACGGGGATTTGTGCCGTTCACGCAAGGGCAGAGGATGCGGGTCGGGACGTACAATACCGCAGTCAGTTTGATATGGCGGTGGCAAGGGCGGTGGCACCTATGAATATTCTAGCTGAGTATTGTTTGCCTTTTGTTCGGAAAGGTGGGCACTTCGTGGCTATGAAAGGTCCTGCGGAAGAAGTCTACAATCGGGCACTTTCCATTCTGGGGGGAACTTTGATTTCCGACGATTTATTTACCTTGGAAGACATGGAAAGGCGCATTCTATGCGTGCGGATGGAGAAAAACATTTCGACACAATATCCGCGAAAAGCCGGAATTCCTAAGAAAAAACCGTTGTAAACCGACGAATGACGTAATTCTACGACGAAATCCCGGTTTTTACGTCGAAAAAATGGTGTTCTCAAATACTTTCCAACCCTTGGCAGATGGTGTATAACTGTTTTGCGAAGGGTGGTTTTATTTATGGATTTTGCACAAAAGAAAATTATTGAGTTCTCGTCAAAGAGGGATGCGGTTACACTACTTCCACTAGATTCCATCCGTATGAATCCCTATCAACCCAGAAAAGAGTTTGCCAGAAGTTCTTTGGTAGAATTGGCCAATTCGATTTTAGAGTACGGGGTGTTGCAACCGATTAGCGTGCGGGTACTGAAGACCGGTACGTACGAACTGATTGCAGGTGAGCGCAGACTCCGTGCTTCCCGTTTGGCGGGCCTTACAGAAATTCCTGCCATTATCTTTCAAATTAACGACAATGATTCTGCAATCTTGGCGCTAGTGGAGAATTTACAACGGGAGAATTTAAATTATATGGAAGAAGCAGAAGGTTATTACAGCTTACTGACGGATCATGGCTTTACGCAAGAGGAGCTTTCTGCAAAAGTGGGCAAGAGTCAGTCTACGATTGCAAACAAAATCAGACTGTTACGGTTGCCGCCTATGGTGAAGAGGATTATCAATGAGAACAGTTTATCGGAACGGCATGCCAGATCGTTACTTCGCTTGCCGGACGAACAGTTACAAATTCGGGCGCTTAAGAGTATCTGTGAGAAAGGTATGAGTGTTCAAGAGACAGAGGAAATGGTGCGGGAACTGCTTTCGCAATACGTTCGTCCCGATCCGAATCGGGTTTTCTGCCGTTCTGAAATTGCAGAAGCGCGGAAGAAACATGGGAAAGTCAAGTTTGTCATTAAAGATATCCGAGTCTTTGTCAATACTATTCGGGAAGCGGTGAATATGATGAAAGAGGCGGGCATTCACGCCCGGGCGGCGCAATTTGACCGAGATACGTACATTGAGTTTGTAATTCGTATTCCCAAGAAGGAGAATGGAATTGCCATGAAGAAGGATTCAAAGGAGATGGAAGGGTAAGGGTTTTGTTGACACTTTGCCAATCAATATGGTATAAATAGAACAGAAAAGTACAACAAATGAACTTTAGCGGAAATCCACGAGGCGAGACGCATTCTGTGACGAAAATACTTCTTGACAGAGAGTAAAGAGTGTGGTATCTTTTGGGTAGAGTTACCGGTAGCAAAATTGAATAGGCTGTATGGATTCCCCGAAAGGAGATGAATTTATGAACCAACGAAGACGCTTGATTTCATTTATACTGATTGTCAGTATTCTTTTGTCTACTTTATATCTACCCGGTGGTGCAAAGGGTGTAAGCGCATCTAAAGAAACGTCCTTGCCATCTTCTGCATCTGTTTCCGAAGGCACGGTGTCCTCTTCTGCGCATTCTGCTGTGGGCGTCCCTGTGGACTTAACCGAGGAAGCTGTTTTGAAATACATCAACCAAGATGCTTTCCTTGCTTCTAACCATACTTTACGTCTGGCCTCTGAAGAATCGCTGAATACGTACGTATATTTAAATCAAGACGGCAGTAAGACGGTCTATATTATGGATGAGAACGTCAAATACGTAGATGCGCAGGGGCAGATCCAAAACAAGGATGTTTCTTTGGTTACTGCCAAGAATGGTTATACGGTAGCGAAGAATGATATTTCCGTATTTATTCCTACCAACGCAGCAAACGGAGTTCAGCTTTCTCATGTGATTGGCAATCTAAAGTTGATTCCTCAAAACAGCTTGCTGGTTGTAGCAGGACGGCAAGAGGGAAATTCTGTTCTTTATTCAAATTATTTTGGAAAAGGGATCAGCCTTCGTTATACGCCGATTTTGTCCGGTGTGAAGGAAGATATTATATTGGCATCATATACGGGTGTGCATTCTTTCCAATTTGCATTAGAGACTAACGGTCTGTCTGTTTATTCGGACGAGGCTAGCGGTTATTACGTGGCGGCGTCTCAAGAAGCGGACGAACGCTATTATCTGGGCGAGATCATCGTTTACGATGGGGTAGGGAGACCTTCTCCCGGCAATATGACGGTGAAGACGGTTACCGCAGGTCATCGATATGTTCTGACGGTTTCCGCGGATCCCGCTTTCCTTACAGATCCGGATACGGTTTATCCGGTAACGATTGCCCCCTCTATTATGATAGGGGGT
>JAZRHX010000197.1:0-2122 GCA_045644985.1 Clostridia bacterium
CATACCATAAGATAGGTAAAGCGGAAACACTTTCTTAAATACATCAGTGTAAGAAAGGGAAGTATCTACTTCACTACTTCCCACACTGCGTTTCCCTCTGTTTCCGGGCTACCTTCCATCAGCGTGTTTACCGTTTCAGCATACATCTCCACAAGCGCACCGATAAGTGCCTGCTTGTTGGATAAACTGTCGTAAATCTTGTCCACAAGATTTCTCTTGATACCGGTGTGGTTCTTAGCAAACGCTCCATAGAACAACAACGGAATCATCGTTACCGGCTGAGATGTCAGAGCATCAACATTAAAGCCCTGCCCTTCCATCATGCGAACCGCATTGCGGTTAAACTCTAATTCATAGGTTTCTTTTTCATACTTAATTGCGATTTTGCTCATTGCGATATTCTCCTTTTGAAATGATATTCTTTTTAAAAAAGGGCAGTATTTGTTACTGCCCTTTAAGTTACATTATTCTTATGCTCCTACATCAAAGGACACCTCAGTAGAAGGTGCAATATTGATAGTAGCTTCAAGCACTTCGTCAACGCCCTTGCCCGGCAAGCCAACGGTGTGCTGTCCCTGCCAAGTGAAGGTGCTGCCATCGGAAAACTCTAATTCATAGAACAGTGCCTTTCCTTCATCTGCCTTAACACTCTGGAAAACCGCCTTATCATAATTGAACGTAAAAGTCATCATGTCTGCGGTCTTAATACCCGGAATGTAGGTCTGCATCCCGTCAGACAGCGTGGTGGTTTCAAGCATATTCGGATCACCGATCAAATCCGGGAAATCCTTAATGTCAACTACCTTTGCAACTGCATCTGCACTTGCGCCCCATTTTAAGGACACGTTATAACTGGAAATTGCCATGTCTAATTACCTCCTTAATTTTTATAAATAACCCCGTCTGCGCCAATCACAGCATCAAACGTTGCCGTAATCTGATACACGGACGAATTATAAACGTCCGGGGTTGTCGTGTACGTTTTTCTTGTGAACCCAAGTTCCGCAAGCCGGGTATCAATCACATTGAAAATGTTTCTTGCTTCGGCTCGTTTTCCACTGGATTTGTTGCTGAATACTTGTACTCTGTATCGCACTGCTGCGAATTTCTCCGTCTTTGCGGAATCACGATGAAACTGTCTGTTGTCAATTTCATCAATGGTTACGGTAGGGAATGATGTGGGAGATGATACATATTCACCGATTACCGTGACACCATCAACCGTATCTCGCAACACTGTTGCAGCATCATTAAATATCTCGTTGCTATAATCAATCACTGTTTCCACACCTCTCTTGCTATCGTTGCAATCTGTTCCGCCATACTGATAATCGCTTCATACATTGCCATTGCAGGATCATTACCGGAAGTACGGACCTTTGTTCTACCGTTCTTTGTGGTAATCAAATGTCCTTTATTACCCGGATCGCCGTTGTAATCCCACCAACCCGGATTCTTGCCTAAGCCCTTTCCGTATGTACCATGCGCCGGTGGCTGATAATCAGCAAATCCCGAATGCTCCGGGTGTCTAACGCCAGTACCAAATTCAATAAAGCCAACTGCCTTACCTTCCGCATAAATGGTAGCCATCGTGCCGTTCTGCTCCACTCTGCAAGTAACATCATTTGTACCGGCATATAGTGCCTGCTTGAACTTAACGCTTGCTACGTTCAATCCCAACTGCGCAATTCTTCGTACCATTTCAGCTTCTTTTTCAGCCAACTTCACTTTGTATTCCGTTAGCTGTTTGATTGCCTTATCAACGCTTTTCTTGTCACAAGGATTCATCGTAATCTGCAATTAAACCACTTCCCTTACTGCGATAAGAAAACCATTCAGAGAATCAGCAACCTTTACTACCTCATACGTTTTCGATTCAAACTGTATCAACGCACCTTCCACAGCAATCGGACAATTCTTTTCAGCCACACAGATTGTACGGCTGTAGCTTGTCAGACTACCGAATGCCTTTACAGCTTCCTCACCAACCGCAGAAGATATATTTGCGCTATACTCGAAATTCTCCGTGTATGTACGCTTCACTTCAAGAGTGTCGTTCCCCCATTCGTCAAGAACGGATTCCGTACCGGTAGGCAGTGCATACAGCATTTTGCGCTTGTTC
>JAZRHX010000198.1:0-2520 GCA_045644985.1 Clostridia bacterium
TGAATGAAATCTATGCACAGTTCGGCGCCCAAGCAGAAACCCAAATCTCCCTTACCTTGTCCGGCGAGGCAGGCCTTGCCAAAATGGCGAAATTGATGGCGGACTTGCGTGCTTGCGGCGGAAAAGTATTGGATACTTGTCCTACTGTCTATAAAGACTATAAGACTTCTGCTGAAATTCATTTTGATGAAGCAGGTAGCGTTACCGAGGAGGGCATCATTGCCCTACCGAAATCCGACGTATTGTATTACACGTACCCGGATTTCTGGTTCTGTTTAAGACCTTCCGGAACGGAGCCGAAAGTAAAAGTATACTTTGGCGCCGGCGGAGAGGACCGCATGCAGGCGCAACAGAACATAGCTAAAGTTCGGGAAATGGTAATGGAGAAATTAAACGCGTTCTTGGACTAAGATAGGGAGCATTCATTCGTGGCAGACTTCGTACACCTTCACGTGCATACGGAATACAGTTTGTTGGACGGCGCCTGCCGCATTCCGGCGCTGGTTTCCCGTACAAAAGAATTGGGGATGACGGCGCTGGCGGTTACCGACCACGGCGTCATGTACGGGGTGATTGACTTCTATGAAGCCTGTAAGAAAGAGGGCATTAAGCCGATATTAGGTTGTGAAGTTTACACCGCAAAGCGTTCACGCTTTGATAAAGTGCCGGGACTGGACAACGACTACGGCCACTTGTTACTCCTGGCAAAGGATAATCAAGGGTATCATAATTTAATCAAGATTGTTTCAGCGGCTTTCACCGACGGTTATTATTACAAACCCCGTGTGGATATGGAACTGCTTAGAACGCACGCAAATGGCCTTATTTGCTGTTCTGCGTGTTTGGGTGGAGATATTCCTCAAAAAATCTTAAACGGGGATTATGAGGGTGCTTTGAACCTTGCGAGAGAGTTTGAAAGTATCTTTGGTCCGGGGAACTTCTATTTGGAAATTCAAGATAACGGTTTGGAAGAGCAGATTTTAGTCAACCAAGCCTTGATTCGGATGTCGAAAGAAACCGGGATTCCCTTGGTTGCCACCAACGACGTGCATTTTGTCCGGCCGGAAGATGCCCGGGCGCAGGATATTTTGGTTTGCGTGCAAACCGGCAAGAAGTATGCAGACACAGACCGTTTGAAATTCAATACAGAAACTGTCTTTTTACGGGACCCCGACGATATGGCCCGCACCTTTGCCGCATGCCCGGAAGCCATCGAGAACACGGTGAAAATTGCAGACGCCTGTAACGTGGAACTGGAATTTGGTCGCGCTGTTTTGCCCGATTTCGGCATTCCGGAAGGCTACGACGCTGAAAGTTATTTGCGGAAATTATGCTTTGACGGGGCCCACGCGCGCTACGGAGAGACGCTTTCTCAAGAAGTTACAGATCGTTTGGAATATGAACTTTCCGTCATTAGCGGTATGGGCTACGCCAAGTATTATTTAATTGTTTGGGATTTTATTAAATTTGCCAAAGATAACGGCATTACAGTAGGACCGGGACGAGGTTCCGGGGCGGGTTCCTTGGTTGCGTACTGTCTAAAGATTACCAACATTGATTCTCTAAAATATAATTTGGCCTTTGAGCGTTTCTTGAATCCGGAACGAATCAGTATGCCGGACTTTGACGTGGATTTTAGCGATGAACGGCGGAAAGAAGTCATTGACTACGTGATTCGTAAATACGGAGAGGATCGTGTGGCGCAGATTGTAACTTTTGGCACTATGGCAGCCCGTGGTTCGGTTCGAGACGTAGGCCGTGTGTTAGATATTCCTTACGGACAGGTAGATGAACTTGCCAAGATGATTCCTATAGCACCGGGAAAAGCTTCCACGATTAAAGGTGCTTTGGAAGTAAATCCGGAACTGCGTTCTCGTTATGAAAGCGATGCTATGGTGAAAGATTTATTGGATACCGCTATGCAATTAGAGGGTATGCCCCGAAACTGTTCGACTCATGCCGCCGGCGTTGTACTGACCCGCGATCCCGTTACAGACTACGTGCCGGTGCACAAGAACGGAGATTCCGTGGCCACACAATTTCCTATGACTACTTTAGAGAAAATCGGCCTTTTGAAGGTAGATTTTTTGGGGCTTCGTACCCTTACTGTCATACAAGATACAGTAGAAATGGTGGAGAAACTTCACGGTGTTCACATAGACTTTGACAATATGGTGATGAACGACCCAAAAGTCTTTAAGACCATTTGTGACGGAAAGACATCGGGTATCTTTCAGTTGGAAAGTCCCGGTATGACCCGGTTTATGATGGAATTGGGACCGGATAACCTGGAGGATATTATTGCGGGGATCGCCCTATACCGTCCAGGTCCTATGGATCAAATTCCAAAATATATTGCCAATAAGAAGAACCCTTCATCTGTTTCTTACGCTCACCCGATTTTGGAGCCTATTTTGAACGTGACCTACGGCTGTATGGTCTACCAGGAGCAGGTTATGCAGATTGTGCGTGACTTAGCAGGTTATACGCTGGGAAGAAGTGACCTTCTTCGTCGTGCCA
>JAZRHX010000199.1:0-2776 GCA_045644985.1 Clostridia bacterium
GAGAACGGAAATTCTACTTTGTGTGTTTTGTATATTCTTTGGAAGTTGTGCGGAATGTGCTATGTCCAGCTGGATTTCCGGTTATATGGAAACGGCTTTACATATTCCTAAAACCATGGGAGACGTGCTGGGCGTGGCTATGTTTGCTATTCTTTTGGGGATTGGTCGAATTTCCTTTGCTCGGTATGGGAAGCACATTATGCAAGTTCTTCTTATAGGGATGCTGGGTGCTGCGGTTTGCTATTTTACCGTAGCGCTGTCCGGCAATGTGATTGTAGCGTTTGCTGCCTGTATTTTCACCGGTTTGTTTACCTCTATGCTGTGGCCGGGCTCTTTGATTATGATGGAAGAAAATATTCCCGGTGTGGGTGTAGCCGCTTTTGCGTTAATGGCGGCTGGAGGCGATTTGGGCGGATCTGTTGCACCGCAGCTTTTGGGCATTGTAATTGACAAGGTTTCCGTTAGCCGCATTGGGCTTGCGTTGGCAGATCGGTTTCAATTGACGGGGGAACAGATTGGCATGAAAGCAGGTATGTTTATGTGTGCCTTTTTTCCGTTAATGGGCGCAATTTTACTGGTGATTATTATGCGATATTTTACCAAACGTAGACAAATGAATGAAATGCGGGTGAATTGAAGTATGACACTGAAAGAACTTCAAATTGGACAAAGGGCTGTGATTGACGTAGTTGGGGGAACCGGTGCATTGCGACAACATTTTCTGGATATGGGTCTTATTCCCGGTGCAGAGGTGACGGTGGTTAAGTTTGCGCCTATGGGGGATCCTATGGAGCTTCGGCTTCACGGCTATGAATTAACCCTTCGCCTGGGGGATGCACAAAAGATTCAGGTGACACCTCTTGCACCGCAGATGAAGGCGCATGCGACAGAACCTGTTAAAAAGCGCGTTGTCCATCCCGGATTAGGTGAGATGGGTAAATTCCATCGGAAAGAAGACGGAAATCCGCTTCCGTCCGGAACCGAACTTACTTTTGCATTGGTTGGTAACCAAAATTGTGGAAAGACCACTTTGTTTAATCAATTAACCGGATCGAATCAGCATGTGGGAAATTTCCCGGGCGTTACGGTAGAATGTAAGACGGGACGGATTAAAGGTTTTGCGCAGGCGACCGTCACAGATCTTCCCGGCATTTATTCTATGTCTCCTTACAGCAGCGAAGAAATTGTTTCCCGGAATTATGTACTGGAGCAGAAGCCTACGGCAATTATTAATATTGTGGATGCCACCAATATTGAACGGAATTTGTATCTTACCATGCAGTTGCTTGAGATGAACGTGCCTATGGTTGTGGCGCTGAATATGATGGACGAACTCAATGGTAACGGAGGTTATATCGACGTTAATGCTATGGAGCAACTTCTTGGGGTTCCGGTCATTCCAATTTCAGCGGTCAAGAATCAAGGTATTGATGAACTGGTGGAGCATGCTATTCACGTAGCAACCTATCAGGAACGCCCTTCTATCCAGGATTATTGTGATAAGAAGACCCATAACGGTTCTGTTCACCGATGTCTTCATGGTATTATTCACCTGATTGAAGACCACAGCAAAGCTTGCGACATTCCGGTGCGGTTTGCTGCCAGCAAGCTGGTGGAGGGGGATTCACTTATATTGGAGGCATTGCATCTGGATCAAAATGAGAAGGAGATGTTGGAACATATTATTAGCCAAATGGAAGCGGAACGAGGATTGGATCGCAGCGCCGCGATTGCGGATATGCGGTTTAGCTACATTAATAAAGTCTGCAGCCAGACGGTGACGAAGCCCAGAGAAAGCAAGGAACATGCGCGCTCTTTGCGGATTGACCGCTTCCTTACCGGCAAATATACGGCTATTCCTGCTTTTATTTTAATTATGGTGTTGGTTTTCTATCTCACTTTTAACGTAATTGGTGCATGGCTTCAGGGGGTTATGGAAATCGGCGTGGATTGGCTTACAAATACGGTATCTAATTGGATGATTTCTGCGCATATCAATGAAGTCTTGCGTGGCTTGGTGATAGACGGTATATTTGCGGGCGTTGGCAGTGTTTTGAGCTTCTTACCCATTATTGTTACGTTGTTCTTCTTTCTGGCACTTTTGGAAGATAGCGGTTATATTGCCCGTGTTGCTTTTTTCATGGATAAGTTACTTCGAAAGATTGGTCTTTCTGGAAGAAGTATCGTACCTATGTTGATTGGCTTTGGATGTACGGTTCCGGCAGTCATGGCAACGCGTACGCTTCCCAGTGAACGGGACAGAAAGTTAACGATTTTGTTGACCCCGTTTATGAGTTGTACGGCAAAGCTTCCAATCTATGCGTTCTTTGTGGATGCTTTCTTCCCGGCACATAAGGGACTTATTATGTCGGGCTTGTACCTCCTTGGTATCGGCGTTGGTATTTTGGTGGCATTTTTGTATAAAGGCATTTTGTTCCGAGGAGAGGCAGTTCCTTTTGTAATGGAATTGCCCAATTATCGTTTGCCCGGTCTAAAGAGTGTAGGTCAGCTTCTTTGGGAGAAAGCCAAGGACTTCTTGCAAAGAGCATTTTCCGTCATTCTGCTTGCCAGCATCGCCATTTGGTTTTTGCAGAGCTTTGACTTTCGTCTGAATTTGGTGGAATCTTCGGAAGACAGTATGCTTGCTTTCCTCGCCGGGTTTATTGCACCTGTGCTCCGTCCTATGGGACTGGGAGATTGGAGAATCTGCACAGCACTTATTTGCGGCGTGATGGCAAAGGAAAGTGTTGTTTCTTCCTTAGAAGTGTTGTACGGG
>JAZRHX010000200.1:0-7893 GCA_045644985.1 Clostridia bacterium
AACTTGTCTTCCTAAGACCGCTTGGCCTCCGACTTCCAGAGAGCATTTTAAAGCGGTGCTGTTGGATCGGAAATGGCAGATTCTGAAGGATGTAACTGTTTCTGTAGGAACGGTGGATCGTGCGTTGGCACATCCCAGAGAAGTATTCTCAGAAGCTGTTGTGAATCACGCGTGTGCGGTCGTGGTGATGCATAATCATCCAAGTGGCGATGCTACACCTAGTAAAGAAGATCGAGAAACTACGCGCAGACTGCTGGAAGCAGGGCGGATTTTGGGCATTATATTGGCAGATCATATTGTTTTTGGAAAGGATCAATATTACAGCTTCTTCCTGGAAGGTGAGATGGAGAGGCTGCGGACAGAATAAAGGGGTTGAAAGAGTATGGCACGGGATATTGGAATTGATTTAGGTACTGCAAATACACTGGTTCATATGAATGGAAAGGGAATTATTATTCGGGAACCATCCGTTGTGGCGGTGAATAAGAACACCAATGAAGTATTGGCTGTGGGAAATGCGGCTAAATTGATGATTGGCCGTACACCGGGCAGTATTGTTGCAATCAGACCGTTGAAAGACGGTGTTATTGCAGATTTTGATATTACTGAGCAAATGCTTCGACATATTATTCGTAAAGCAATGGCTTCCGCGGGTTTTGGAAAGCCTAATTTGCTGATCTGTGTGCCGTCTGGTGTTACAGAAGTGGAATATATGGCAGTGGAGGAGGCCGCAGAGAAGGCGGGCGCAAGAAGACGTCCCGTTTTGTTTGAAGAACCGATTCTGGCAGCAATTGGTGCCGGACTTCCCATTGAGGAAGCCACGGGCTGTATGATTGTAGATATTGGCGGTGGCACCAGTGAGGTAGCAGTGTTGTCTATGGGCGGCATTGTTAATTCTAAGTCTCTTCGAGTTGCGGGGGATTCCTTGGATGAATATATCATTACCTACGTTAAGAAGGAACACAGTATGATTATCGGAGAGCGTACCGCTGAAGAAATTAAGATTACGATTGGTGCGGCATATCCGAAGGCGCAGGAGGAGCGCATGTCTGTTAAAGGTCGGGATATTCTTACGGGTCTTCCGAAGAATATTCAACTTACTTCTTCTGAAATCGTAGAAGCCCTGAAAGAACCTGTGGCGGCTATTATTGATGCGGTGAAGGAAACCTTAGAGGCTACACCGCCCGAGCTTGCAGCTGACGTTATGGAGAAGGGCATTATGCTTACAGGTGGCGGAGCGCTTCTTAGCGGTCTGGATAAGATTATTAAGATTGAAACCGGAATTCCTGTCTTAATTGCAGAGGATCCTTTGGATTGTGTAGCAAGAGGCACCGGTAAATGTTTGGAAGATCCTGAACTTCGTCGTATGCTTTCGCAAAACAGAACCATGCGCAAGTTCTGATTTGAATCGGCTTAAGCACCTGTTAGGGGGAAGGGAATACGGATGAGTAAGAAATCCAAGATATTTCTGTTTGTTTTAGTCATTTTGTCGGTATTGATGGCTGTTTTTGTGGCCATTTCTGCCAATAGTGACGGTCAGTTAAATGGCTTTTACAAAGTTTTCGGAACGCCGGTGTATTATATACAGAAGGCTTTTTCTTCTGTTGGAAACGCAGTAGGACAGCGTATTGAGGTTCTACAGAACTATAAAGAGATTCAAGCTGAAATTGACAGCTTGCGCGATAAGAATGAAGAACTTTCCGCATTAGAAGACGAGAATGCCCGTTTGGAACGGGAGAATGAAGAACTTCGGAATCTTCTTGAAATTCAAGAAACCATTGAGGAATATAAGATTCTTAAAGCAAACGTGATTCATTATGACGTAACCGGTTGGTTTAATGAGTTTACTATAGATGCGGGAACCGCGAATGGAATTAAGAACGGTTACGTGGTGACTACGTCTCAAGGGCTTGTGGGAATTGTATACAATTCCGGCCTTGTTTCGTCAAAAGTTCGTGCTATCATCGATGAACAAAATATATTAATGGCCCGCATTTCGGGAAGTGACGAGCTGGTTCGGGTGCGAGGAACATCTAATGAGAATTATGAAGGTCTTTTGCAAGTAGACCGCATTTCTCCGGAGGCCCTTATTGAAGTAGGCGACACGCTGATTACTGCAGAAAGCGGCGGTGTGTATCCACGTGGCTTAAAGATTGGAACCGTGGTTCGTATTGGCGTTGCAGCCGACGGTTCCCGTTTTGCGGAAGTAAAGCCCAGCGTACATTTCAGCACGTTAATTTCTGTGAGTATTTTGATTCCGGAGAATGTGCCGTCGATAACGGAATAATCAACGAAAGGTGAGAAACGGATTGAGAGATCGAAAGCATATTATTTACTATTGTATTTCGGTGTTGCTTCTGGCAGTGCTTCAGTCCCTGCTTTCTCATGGGTTTCGTTTATTGGGCGCCACGCCACAGTTACTGCTCGTCTTTGTTTTATTGATTGCATCTCGTATGGGGAAAGAGGAAGCAATGATCTTGGGGATTACTTCCGGTTTGTTCTTTGATATTGTATATGGTCGATACTTAGGATTCTACGCACTGCTTTATATGTTTTTTGCTGTTATTGCATCCATTGCGGGTCCTGCTCGATTCAAAGAACAGAAATGGTGGCCTTGCGCAAGTCTTCCTCCGTTATTCTTTTTGTATTGTATGGTAGAAAGTTTCGCAGTGCGTCTTCTCACTGTATATGCAACAAAAGAGGAGACTCTTTATGCTTATGGCTATGCAGCTCATATGGTACACCGCATTCTACCCCAAACCCTTTATCATATGATTGTGTTCGCAATCCTGTTTTTCCCGGTTCTTTGGATTTTGAAGAAATTAGAACCAAAACCTATGATTCAATACGACGTGTAATGGATAACAGAAGGGAGTTTCTTGAATGCATTTTAAATATTGGCCTATTATACAACGGAAAATGAAAAAGATTCTTACCAGCCGCCATTTCTACGCCGGTATGTTGGTTGTGATTGTTTCCGCAGTTATGATTGGCAGACTTTACGGTCTTCAAATTATACAGGGTGATGCGCTTAACTCCCAAGCGGGTCAGACTGCTGTATCCACTGCGGAGTTAACAATTAAAGCAAGAAGAGGCAATATTTATGATCGAAACGGTGTGCTTCTGGCTACAACGCGTGTGGCATACCGGGTGAATATGGTTAATTACAAAATGGAACAGGAAAAAAGAGATCAAATGTATTTGTCTTTGGTGGAACTGTTTGAAACCAATAATGACGTCTATATTAATAACTTGAAACGATATATCACACCCTCCATTGAATGGGGTGCTGCTTTTACGGGTGAGAATAAAGATAAGGCGTTAAATAATTGGTTAAATACCATTGTCAGCGGTCTTAGTAAATCGGATAAAGAAGATATCAAGACTGCCAGAGATGCCTTTGATTATTTGAAAAATAAGGTTTTTAAACTGGACGAACAGTATACGGATGAACAAGCTTATAAGATTATGATTATTCGGTATCAGACGCACTTCTTTGGGCTTAGTTATTTGAGACCTACTGAGATTGCAACAGACGTCTGTGCTGAAACCATGGAATACCTATCCGCTCGTTATTTTGATTTCCCCGGAATTACAACGGAGGAGGTTTATTACCGTGTCTACGTAGATGCAGCAGAAGCCAGTCATTTGCTGGGTTACGTACGTGCAATCAGTGACAGCGAATATGAAGAAATGAAAGATTTGGGATATACGAAAGACGACTTGATTGGAAAGTTGGGCATTGAGAAGGCTGCTGAAGCGGAACTTCGAGGAGTTAACGGAACCAAAGTGGTTTACAGAGATACGAACGGCATCGTTCGAACACAGTCGTATACAGCTCCGATACGGGGAAATGACGTTTATCTTACCATTGATTATGCGCTACAAAAGCAATGCGCTGCAATTTTAAAGGAAAGTCTGGCGGAAATTGCAGCAAATAAGAATGATGTGGATAATTTTGGTGATGCCAATGCCGGATCTGTCGTTGTTATGGATGTGCATACGGCAGACGTTATTGCTATGGCTAATTATCCCTATTATGATAATTCCATTTTTATTGCACCTTCTACAGATCAAGAAGCACAACAAGCTATTGTGGATTTGTTTGCAGATCCTACGTCCCCCAGTTTAAACCGGGCAACACAAGGTCTCTATCCTGTGGGTTCTGCTATTAAACCTTTGGTGGCAGTAGCTGCAATGATGGAAGGAAAGCTTTCTGCTACGCAATCGATTTTTTGCGGTCAAACGATGCAAGTGGGCACACAGCCCCACTCCTGTTTGGGATATCACGGTAATATTGCGCTAAAGAACGCGCTTACACAATCCTGTAATATTTATTTTTATAAAGCAGGTATTGCCACCGGTATTACGGCACTGGATGCTTGGGCGAAGAAATTTGGACTGGGTGAGAAGACCGGTATTGAAATCAGTGAATACGCAGGCTCCAGAAGTAATGAAGAAACCATGAAATTGCGAGAAGAAGATAATACGCACGTTTGGAGTGATTCGGACACTGCACAGTCTTCCATTGGTCAGCTGTATACGCTTTTTACCCCGATCCAACTTTGCAATTACACAGCGGCACTGGCAAATGGCGGCAAACTGAAGACGCCGCACTTAATTGGCTCAATTCTGAATGGTGACGGAGAGGTGGTTTTTGACAGTGCACAAAAATCCATCCAAGATACCGATTTGGGTGTTACCGCCTACGTTTTGAATTCTGTCAGAGAGGGTATGAAATCCATGGCTGCGAATAATTACTATGCAAAACTGGCGCTTAAGAAGTTCCCTGTGGGTTTTGTGGCAGCCAAAACAGGAACGCCTCAAACGGGCATGGAAGCTCTTGGTCAGAGTTCTCACGCGGTGTTAATTTGCTATGCACCTGCAGATGACCCGGAAATAGCTGTTTCCGTGGTGTTGGAACATGGCGCATATGGTTCGGCAGCTTTTTCGGCGGTGGGAAAGATTATGGAAATCTATTTTGCCGACAGAATTCAAGGATGATGCGATGATTGTCTTTTGTCTTTTGTTTTGATATAATGAAGAAGGTTTGAAACTTAAAGGAGAGATTTGGCATGAGAAAGAGTCACTTGATTTCACTTTTTATATTGTTTATCGCAGTAACTGTGCTGATTTTGGCACAGGCTTTTACCGGACCTGAAAGTGACGTGATATTGGATGGTCCTACTCGATCTCCTATAACCGCACCTCCTACGAATACGAAAGAACCGGGTGAAACGGCTACGCCAACGCCCACGGCAACACCGGTGGTTCGCCCCGTGGTGAATTATGGAGACTATGATGGTTTATCTACGGAACAGCATATTTGGTATGCCAACGGAACGAGAGAAAGTGCAGATAAAATTACATACTACATTGCTCCTGAACTGCAAGAAGTTATTAAAGATTCTTCCAGCCTCTATACGTTACCTGGGGGGACGACCAAACGAGTTTATCTAACTTTTGATTTGGGCTATTTAAATGAAGTTGTGGATATTTTGGATGTCTTAAAGACTACCGGCGTGAAGGCTACTTTCTTTGTGCCCAAGAATTTTGAGGCGCTGAACGGCGAAGATAACGAAGAGAAAGTGGCGAACGTTTTAAAGCGCATTATTGAGGAGGGGCACACTATGGGTGTTCGAGATGCCGTCGGGGTGTCGGTTGCATCTTCACAAGAATTTTGTGACAATCTTTGGGCGCTACAGGAGATCTATGAGCGGTATGTGGGAAATACAAAACGTATACAGTTCTACCGCCCCAATCAACTTTCTAAACGAAATATTGCCTTGGCAGAGGCGATGGGGTATACGGTGGTTTTGTCTTCCCGCACCATCAACGGCGAAAGCAGCACTACGAATATATTAAATGACATGGTGAATAACACGGCAGATGGGGTTATTTTTAACCTTTACGCAGTTCGAAACCAGGCGGACGTACTGGATAGCTATATTTCCCAAATGACAGAGAAGGGATATACTTTCAGTCTGCTGAATCCGTAATTTTCAAAAACAGGAGGCTTGACGAATATGATTAAGGCAGTACTTACGGTTATTGGCAGTGACCGTGTCGGGATTATTGCGGCTGTTTCAAAAATGTTGGCAGAAGCGGAAGTCAATATTTTAGATATTAGTCAAACGACGATGGATGAAATTTTCACTATGACCATGTTGGTGGATGTAACTTCTGTTAAGGGCGGATTTGCATCCCTTGCGGAGAATTTGGCGGAACTGGGAAATACATTGGGACTTAAGATTCGTTTGCAACATGTAGATATTTTTAATGCTATGCATAAAATCTGAGAGGAGAGCGATCTGGCTAATGTTTATTTCTACAGACGAAATTGCTCAAACCGTCAAAATGATTCAGCAGGAGCATTTGGACATTCGTACCGTAACAATGGGGATTAACTTGCTTTCCTGCGTTCGGAGTGATATTCAATCTACCTGCCGCGCTGTGTATGATAAGATTACCCATACGGCGCGGAACTTAGTTTCTGTATGCTGTGAAATTGAAACAGAATTAGGTATTCCTATTGTCAATAAAAGAATTTCTGTAACCCCTATCGGTATGATTGCGCCTTACGACATTGAAGGATGTGTGGCGCTGGCGCGCACCTTGGATCGGGCGGCAGCAGAAACTGGCGTAAATTTCATTGGTGGATATTCTGCTTTAGTGCATAAAGGTTATACAATAAGTGAGAAGACGCTGGTAGAATCTTTGCCCTACGCGCTTTTGGAGACACAAAAAGTTTGCGCCAGCGTAAATGTTGGCACCACCAAAGCCGGGATCAATATGGATGCCGTGAGAGATATGGGCATTTTGATTAAGAAAGCCGCAGAGCTTTCCGCAGAAACTGGCGGAGCTTCTTGTGCTCGTTTAGTGGTATTTGCCAATGCGCCGGAGGATAATCCCTTTATGGCGGGTGCATTCCACGGTGTGGGTGAGCCGGAATGTGTGATTAATGTGGGTGTCAGCGGTCCCGGCGTTGTCAAATGCGCCATAGAATCTGTTCGTGGACAGGATTTTACTGTTTTGGCGGAAACGATTAAGAAAACCGCCTTTAAGATTACACGTATGGGTCAGCTGGTTGCCCAACTTGCCAGTCAGCGATTGGGCGTGCCCTTTGGCATTGTAGATTTATCATTAGCCCCTACGCCGGCGGTAGGAGATAGTGTAGCCCGAATCATTGAAGAAATGGGTGTGGGTCATTGTGGTGCACCTGGTACCACCGCTGCGCTTGCGCTTTTGAACGATGCCGTCAAGAAAGGCGGTTTGATGGCTACCTCTCATGTGGGCGGACTTTCAGGTGCTTTTATTCCGGTAAGTGAAGACGAAGGCATGATAGAAGCTGTCCAAAACGGTTCTCTTTGTATTGAGAAACTGGAAGCAATGACTTGTGTATGTTCCGTGGGTCTGGACATGATCGTAGTACCGGGGAATACCAGTGCAGCTACTATTTCTGCTATTATTGCAGACGAAGCGGCTATCGGTATGGTGAACCATAAGACAACCGCGGTGCGTATCATCCCCGCACCGGGAAAGAAAGTTGGGGACGTGGTAGAATTCGGCGGTCTTCTGGGTAGCGGCCCTGTGATGCCGGTGCGCCAATACGCAGAAGATAGCAGTGCATTTATCAATCGTGGCGGGCGTATTCCGGCACCTATGCAAAGCTTAAAGAACTAACTTGCAATTTTTTTATAACGGTGTTACAATGACTTCAGTGGAAAAATGAAATCAAACTTATCGCATTTTATGTGATAGGTTTTGGTTTTGTTTCGTGTGATAATGGATGACAGAGATTGAAGGGAGATGAGTATATGAGTACAGATAGTGGCAGTAGTATTGCGGACAATGTAGGTGATAAACAGGTACCGAATCAGCTTTCTGCAGATG
>JAZRHX010000201.1:0-8706 GCA_045644985.1 Clostridia bacterium
GAACAACTTGGGCTCTCTCACAGGCGGTATGACTTCCACCCCTGCGTTGGGCACCTTGATTGGTACAGCCGGTACCGAGGACGTGGCAGCAGCGTATGCCGCAACCTATCCCATCGCATTGATTGCGGTAGTACTGGTTTCCCAGTTCTTGATTTTGTTATTCTGATTTAGATAAGAAGGAGGCTGTTATAACATGAGAACCGTACAAGTTCAGACTGTAACCGATACAGTCCGTGAAATGTGTATTTCTGTAAATCACCAATTGTCTTCTGATATGGTTTGCAAATTGACCGAGGCCGTTCAAATTGAGGAATCTCCTTTGGGCAAGCAAATCTTGGGTCAGTTGGTTGAGAATATGGATATCGCCAAGAGCGAAATGATCCCCATTTGTCAGGATACCGGTATGGCGGTAATCTTTATTGAAATTGGTCAGGACGTTCACTTTGAAGGCGGTAACTTAGAAGATGCGATCAATGAAGGTGTTCGTCGCGGTTACGTAGACGGTTACTTGAGGAAGTCCGTTGTCCGCGATCCCATTGAGCGTGAGAATACAAAGGATAACACCCCTGCTGTTATTCACTACTCCATCGTTCCCGGAGACGGCGTGAAGATTACCTTGGCGCCCAAGGGCTTTGGTAGTGAGAACATGAGCCGCGTATTTATGTTAAAGCCGGCACAGGGTATTGAAGGTGTGAAGGAAGCTGTTTTGACGGCTGTTTCCGAAGCAGGCCCCAATGCATGCCCGCCTATGGTTGTAGGTGTTGGTATCGGCGGTACTTTTGAGAAATGTGCGATTTTGGCAAAGAAGGCACTGACCAGAAACACCCAGGAGCGTTCTTCCATTCCGTACGTAGCAGACTTGGAGAAAGAGCTTCTTGAGAAGATTAACAGTCTTGGTCTTGGCCCGGGTGGATTGGGCGGCAGAATGACAGCTTTGGCCGTTTCTGTTGAAACATATCCTACCCACATTGCCGGTCTTCCCGTAGCTGTAAACATTTGCTGCCACGTAAACCGTCACATTGTGCGTGAAATCTAAGGAGGTATGTGAAAATGGATAGAAAAATTACACTCCCTTTAACCGATGAAGATGCACGTTCTCTTCGCGCAGGCGATTACGTATACCTTTCCGGTGTCATCTACACCGCAAGAGATGCAGCCCACAAGAGAATGTATGAAGCATTAGAGAATGGGGAAGCTCTTCCCATTGAAATGCAGAACAACGTGGTTTACTACCTTGGCCCCACACCGGCGCGTCCCGGTCACGTAATCGGTTCTGCAGGCCCTACGACTTCCAGCCGTATGGACAAATACGCACCGAAGCTTTTGGACCTTGGACTTAAGGGCATGGTAGGTAAAGGCAAGCGTACCCAAGAAGTGATTGACGCAGTGGTTCGCAACGGTGCAGTTTATTTTGCAGCCGTAGGCGGCGCAGGCGCCCTTCTTTCTAAGTGCATTAAGAAGGCGGACGTAGTTGCTTATGATGACTTGGGCACAGAAGCCATCCGTCGCTTGGAAATCGAGAATCTTCCTGTAATCGTGGTTATTGACTCTGAAGGTACCAACCTTTACGCAACAGCTGCGGAGCAGTGGAAGAAATAATATTGATCTTTTAATAAGAATAAGGGGCTGCCTTGAAACTACAGTTTAAAGTAGTGAAGAGGCAGCCTCTTTTTGTGGCTATATTGTCACGCTTATTACTCTAATTCCGGTTCTTCCTCTAGGGCAAGTCCGGCTTCAATCACCTCTTGCGTTAGGTCTGCTAAGGTGGTAATCTCCAATGATGCAGAAACTATGGCTGCATTTCTTGTAAGTTTTGAGAAAGTTCCGGAGATGGTGGGCGCATTTCCGTCGCACAAGAAAGAAACGTACGTCACTTCTTTTAATTCGGTTAAAGTAGTTACAATGGAGGCCAGTACCAGAGGTGCTGTTTTGGGTGCGGATTCCAGACTTTCGTAAAATGTTTTATTTAAATCTACAGTGGCGCAATTTCCTGCAATTACCACGGAATGAATTTGCGTTCCTTCCGGCACGGTTTTTTGAAGATTCCCATTTTGCGGTGCCATAAGCATTTGCCCCAGCATGACTTTTGCCAAAGCATCGGGGCGCTTAAATTCCCGCACGTAATCGGTGAACTTTGTTTCGGGTGCCAGCTTTGTGCCGGAAGCATTGGCATAATAAATGCGAAAATGCATTTTACCCGAAAGAGATGCGGCTTCTGTCTCTTCCATAGTAAGACTGCTTACCGGTGCGTATTCATCGTCTACATTGGCAACCGGTGTGCTTTTATTGCAGGCGCACAGCGTACAAAACGTTGCTGCAAGCAAACCTGTGAGAATCATACCTTTTAACTTTGAATTTACCATAAAAACACCTCATAAGATTGGTTCTATGCCAATACATATGAGTTTTTTTGTAAAATATGCGTGTAGACGTTATGCTTGTGCCAAAAATTCTTCTGCCCGCAGGAGCAGGTTCCGATCATTGTGCTTGTTGAGCATTGCCAGCGTTTCTTCGTAGGGTTGCAGCCACCAGCCCAAAATTTCCTCCGGTTGAATTTGAATTTTGTGGATTTGATCTTCTGCAAATTCTCCCACAAAGTATACTGCGTATTTGTGGATTCGCGTTGCATGCTCCCGGGCATGATAGGAGAAGGCATACCGAAAGCCGGCACGGGGTTGTAAAGTCAGCCCAGCTTCTTCTCTTGCTTCCCGAAGCGCGGTTTCAAACTCCGTTTCGTTGTTCTCTGTATGACCTTTTGGAAAGCCGATATGACCGGATAAGTTTTGAACCACCAAATAATGGCGAACACCGTTCTTCACACAAAACGGAACCATGCCGCAAACTTTCTCAAAGAAGAAAGTCTCTGAATCCGGTGCGCCTTTATCTTTCGCCTCCTCCAGCCATGCACAGGCTTTCCGGAATAAGGCTTTATGTAAAACGGGATAGGACCACATTCCGTCTTGCGGAACCCAACCGTCTTCCCGGGTACTTTCTATTTCAAAATCGGGAAGCGCTGTCTTGCAGAGCGCCTCTACGTAATATAAACGACCATAGAACTCTCTTCGCGGAATTCGGGCGTGGAAAGACTGTGCTGTGGAAAGGGAATAATTACAAATGGGGTATAGCTTTCCTGCTGTAATTCCTGTTTGCTCATATAAAATTCGCCGCGCTGTAATTACCGGTGGTTCCCCCGGACGAACCCGACCGCCGGGAAGATCATAGTTCACCGAGTTCTTGCGCTTTACAAAGACCCAATTGCCTTTCCAGCGTGCGGCCACAATAACAAAGGCAGGCTCATGCCGGGTACTGCATATATCATAGATGCAACAAGTTGTATTTGTGTTATGCCTTCCCAAAACATTTGCCTCCTCTAAAAAGAATCCTTGTCATTATAGCACACTTGAAGAAGAATTTCAGCCTATTGAATAGAAATTATGATTTTTGGGAAAACTTTCATCCAGGAGGTTGTTTTTATGACTGTTGAAATTATTCCTTTTCCTAATATGACGCCCAAAAAAGAAAAAAGCAGGCGTGTTATTGCGGCTATAGCGGCGGGGCTGTTTATGGTTTTATGGAGTCTTTGTGTATATTCCGAAATGGCTTTTCGTGATATTTCTGACAATGTCCTTCGTTTACATGTGCTGGCAAACAGCGATTCAAAAGAAGATCAAGCATTAAAGTTAAAAGTTCGGGATTGCGTGCTTGCTGAAACTAATTTAATTCTAAATGATTGCCAAAGTCGACGGGATGCCGAAGAAAGAATTGCAGGTAGTGTAGAGGCTTTATCTCGAGCGGCGCAAAAATGTATTACCGCGGAAGGGTACAGTTATCCGGTAGCCGTACGGATGGAAAATATTTATTTTCCTACCAGAAATTATGAAGGCGGTTCTCTGCCCGCAGGTGTATATAAGGCGCTTCGCGTGGAAATCGGAGAGGCTGCCGGTAAAAACTGGTGGTGTGTATTATTTCCTCAGCTCTGCTTTGTGAATGCAGCAGTCCCAAAAGAAACTGTCGCATCAAAACCTACGGAATCTCCCCAACCTACGCAAGCTCCGGTTTCTATACAAACCGGTTCTGTAACATTGCGTTTTAGGCTGATTGATATTTTTCAGAAAACAAAACAAGAAATAAAAAGTGTTTGGGCGTGGATTGTAGGATGACAAATAAATTTTTATGTGTTATAATAACGATGTTTGCTCGTAGTGGAGTGGTGTGATTAGTAAGAACAATAAAGGAGCGCGTCATCTTGAAAGACACAATCGATTTGAAAAGCATTGTCCGAATTTTAATGGATAAGATATTGTGGATTTTGGCGAGTGCTATTGTGCTGGGAGCGGCTGCATATGCATATTCTGAATTTGCGATGGTTCCTACATATACTGCATCTACCAAAATGTACGTACAGGGTTCTAGCTTAGGTGAGGATACGCTAAGCTCCAGCGATGTATCTATCCGTTTGCGCATTGTGCCGGCTTATCAAGAAAAACTGAATTCGAATGACTATCGGGAATTGCTTTATAAGAAGCTTGGAGAAGACGGTGTTAAAGTTACAAGTGAACACCAAGTTCAGATTTACATCGGTACCAATGAAGAGGTTATGGACGTCCTTTATATTTCCGTCAATACTACAGATCCGGAACTTTCTTATTTAATTTGTGAGAAAATTACAGAGATTACGCCGGAAACGGTTGTTTCCATGTATCCGGGCTTTACGTTGGAGAAATTGGATTCTGCACGAGTTCCATCTTCACCTGCATCGCCTAATGTGCAGACGAATACCATATTAGGAATTTTAATTGGTATTGTGCTCAGTTGCGGTGTAATCATTGTACTGCATATGTTGGATAACACGGTTCGGGATTCTGAGCGTGTGACGGAAGTTACTAAACTTCGTTTCATGGGCGAAATCCCTGATATGAATGAAACTTTTAAAGGTGGCTATTCTTACTATAAATACGGTCCGTCAATGAATAAGCAAGGAGGGCGTAAATAATGCTGTTTAGAAAGAAGAAGAACAATTTTTTATTGCCCCGTGATCGTATTCTTAATGAGAAGACACCATTCCCTGTACGGGAAGCGTTTAATACACTTCGTACCAATTTGGTGTTCTCTTTGGCACCAACCGGTGGCAAGACGGTTATCGTTGTTTCTGCAAATGCTTCTGAATGCAAGAGTACTACCGCTGCAAATCTTGCGATTTCCCTTGCGCAGAATGGAAGTAAGGTTTTGTTGATTGATGCGGATTTGCGAAAGCCTACTCTTCATACGTTCTTTAGAGTAAATTATACCCACGGACTTTCTAGATTCTTAGTGGGATTTGAATCTTTTTCAGAAGCCCTTTGCAGGGATGTTATTCCGAATTTGGATTTTATGCCTTCCGGCGTTATTCCGCCCAATCCCTCTGAGCTCTTAGGTAGCGAGCGGATGAAAGTCTTCTTGGAGAAGATGAATGAATATTATGATTATATTATTATTGATACGCCTCCGGTAAACTTGGTGACCGATGCGGCTGTTCTTTCCGCTTACGTATCCGGCGTTTTGTTTGTACTTCGCTATGGTCACACCACTTATGATGATTTAAATCGAGCAATCGCCTCTTTTGACAATACAGGTGTGCATATTCTTGGCTATACGCTGGCAGAAGTGCCGAACGGTCACGGACGTTACTATAATCGTCGGTATAAGAAGTACAATAAATATACGCACTATGCGTCCTACGGTCAAAGAGACGGGGAGAAGAGGACTATGGAATTTATGCCGGTGAAGTCTGTACAACCGGTAGATTTTGAGGCAACCTTTGAGTCCCAGCGTGCCGACCATGAAGAGGATTGATTTTCATGCCCATCTCTTGCCCGGCGTAGATGATGGCGCCAAAGATTTGGATACAGCGGTAGATATGATTGGTCAGATGGAGATAAGCGGTGTCCACACGGTTGTTGCGACTCCTCATTACTTTTCTTTAGACGAGACACCTGACTGTTTTTGCAATCGGGTTATTGAGGCTTATCGAACCTTGCAACAGCATAACACGGTTCATATTCTTTTGGGCGCGGAGGTTTATTTAGAACGGAATTTGTTGTTATCCGAGAATTTGCATCGGTTGTGCATTACGGATACCGATCTTCTGCTAATTGAATTGCCTGTATCTGAATATCGGGAATGGATGTACACGCAACTAACAAATTTGGTTGCAATTTACGGAATTCGCCCGGTGATTGCCCATGTGGAGCGGGTTTTGCCCCGAATTTCAAAGCGGGATTTGAATAAATTGCTGGAAGTTTCGGGAATCTGTTTCCAATTCAATCATTCTGCTTTTGAAAGTCACAAAGCTACTGTATTTATGCGAAAGTTGATTAAACAGGGGTATCCCGTATTTTTTGGAAGCGACTGTCACGATGTAGACGACCGCGGACCTACAAGTAAAGCCAACTATGAGAAGATTGAACGGTGGCTTAACAAAAAACTGGGCGGCGAATTGATGAATCAAGTTGCGTGGATGCAACAAAATGCGCTGAATCTGATAGAAGATAGATGATTAATAACGCCTCGGAGTGGTTAGAATAGGAAAGAAATTTCTATTGTATTCCGAGGTGATTTTATGTTACAATTTCTCTGCGGTCTTTTGTGCGGTGGTATGACCGGTGTGGGTGTGATGGCATTGCTCGCAATGGGGCGTGACAGCGAAGACCTGTAGATTTTATGTATTTGGGAGTTTTGGATGCGTATTCGGCAAGGGATATTCTTTCTCAAAAAAAACAGAGTGAATGTAATATTGTCTTTCTTTGCCCTGTTAGTAATGGGTGCGGTACTGACGGTATTACTGTACACTGCTGATACATATAAACCTGTATCTCCCCGTGGAGAGAATCTGGTATCTTTTGCGCCCGTGACGGACTTTACTCATGGAGCCCAGGAAGAAGCGATGAGCTATAGGGAGTTGTCTGAGGTTTATAAATCGTTAAAAACTACCTGTGAGGCGTGGACGTCCGTTACGCCTGAGGATGTACAGGCAAACAAAAAGGGTGGTCTGTATTTTATTTCTCAAGGTGATCAAGAATTTTGTATTTATCATGCGGACAGTGGCAGTTTATTGGAAGCTGGATATACGCTACAGAATTTTGATCATATTTGGCTGAATTCAGAGCATAATTTTTTTTATATGGTTGTGAATTTGGGCGGTGAAGAAATTGATCTTACGGATTATTATGTAGTTGCCCGAGATGAGACTGCTATGTATGCCTCCAGAGTCTTGATTAATTGTTATGAGGCAGAAACGGTTCGTCTGAACGGCGCTGTATTTTCCGGGACATTGCTAGCTCCGCAGGCCACCGTAATCTGTGAAGATACCTATGTATACGGACAGATTTTGGCGAAAGAGATTACCGGCACCAAGAAAGCGGACAAAGACATTCCTTTTACCGGATACCAAGCGATTACAGATGGTTTGGGCGAGGTTTCTTTTCGGAATGAAGGGGTTCGAATTGCGGCGGTGAATTTCTTGAAGACTCACAATGAGGATGGACGATATGATGCTTATACAGAGGAAAGTCAAATATTAAGACGGGATTTACAGGCAATTACCCAATTGTCCATTCAAGATTGTTCGTTAGAATCTTTAGAACAGGATTTGGCGAAATTTAAGCATTTAACTTCTTTAAAGATCCATCGTACAAACCTTACACAAATCTCTCTTATTGGGCAGGGCGGACTTGTGGAGTTGGAAATTACAGACACCCCTCTTGCCTCGTTAGATTTAACGGATGTCCCTCTTCTTAAGCGATTGGTGCTGGATCGTACGGAACTTACGGAGCTTTCTCTTTTCGCAGTACCGGATCTCTCCGTGCTTAGTTATCAAGGAACCGCTCTTGGTTGGATGGACTATACGGTTTTGCCCAAGCTTCAGTACTTAGACTGTTCGGGCAGCGGAATTACACAAGAGGTAATTACAGGAGAGACTTTGTCTGCACTGGTTACTCTTAGAATTGAGAAGAACGTTGAAATTACGGAAATTGATGTTGCTTCTTTCCCGAAGCTTTCTCGATTAGATTGTGCCGCTTGTACGCTTACGGAAATTGATTTAGCCCATTTTCCCTTATTGAGCTATCTCCGTTGTAGTGATAATCAAATTTCCGAATTGGATTTCAGCGGCTTTAAACAATTGTATCGGGTGGAATGTTACGGTGATTCTTTGAAATCCATGATTGTCACAAACTGGGCGGAAGCGGCCTATGCGGATTGTGCGATTACCCGGGTACAGGGATAACAGGAAAGATTGGAGGAGTCATAATGGCGAATAAAAAACGGATGCTTTGCAAAGATGCACGGTTTATGGGAAAGAAATTTAAACCGGCTCGGGGATCGTATACCCTTTCTATTCGCCGTGTTGAAGGCTTTGACGAGAATGAGGTTGTACGAAGAAGACTCCGCTTGAAACACAAAGAAATTAAGAAGCGCCGCGCTAAAGCTATGTACATTTTGATTCAATCGGTGATGTTTGCAGTTATGCTCATTGCCCTCGGTCAAATTGGGGAGAATTATCAGGAGAATGTGAGGGGCAACGAACATCGGAGCGATATAGAGCAATTTGTATTGTCCGAAACTGCGGAGCCTTATGCCACCCCGGATCGAACTGCACCTGCTTATCCTTTGGAAACACCGGAGCGGATTACTTATCCGGCGAAAGAGCTTCCTACGCTGGGCTCTTTA
>JAZRHX010000202.1:0-5254 GCA_045644985.1 Clostridia bacterium
CGTAGTCGCCAAATACCTCGTAATCCTCCGCAACATTGCCAAACCCCATGAAGTTCTTGAAACGTGACTTCAAATCAGCCATTGCCAACTGCCTCCTCATCTTTTGTAAAATTAATTTCTTTTGTATAACCTGCGTATTACAAAAACACGCCTTGACCTACACGAATCATGTTCGCACCTTCTTCGATAGCAACTTCAAAGTCAGCGCTCATCCCCATCGATAAATAAGTCATATCCATATTATGCACGATATCCCGCTTTTTGTCAACAAATTTTTCATAAAGTGCGGAAAAAATTTTACGCAATTCTGCCTCCGGCGCCCCTTTGGGTGCCATCGTCATAAACCCTTTCAAACAAACGTGTTGCATAGACTGAATCTGGGCGCAAAAATTGTCAATTTCTTCCACAGATACGCCGCTTTTGCTCTCTTCACCCGAAACGTTAACCTCCAAAAGGATTTGGCTAACAATCCCTTTCTTCTCGCTTAAACGATTGATTTCTTGCGCCAAATGTACACTGTCCACAGAATGAATCAGCGCAACCTTGCCGATAATGTATTTAACCTTGTTGGTTTGAAGATGTCCAATTAAATGCCACGTCAAATCCGGAATCTCCATCCCGGATTCCCGAAGCTCTTCCAACCGTTTCCACTTCTCCAGAAGCTGTTGAACCCGATTCTCTGCAAAGACTTTTTGACCGCATCTTGCCGCTTCAAGAACATCCTCGGCAGAGGAATATTTACTAACTGCTACAAGGGTAATTTCTTCCGATCGTCCCCCACGCACCGCAGCTTGTTTCATTCGATTCCGGACTGCAACTAAATTTTGTTCAATCGACATATTTACAAAGCCTGCCCTTCTTGAACTTTCTCATACTCCACCACGTACTCATCGTTCTCCCGAACGGAAATACCGTCTCCATCATCCAAAGATGCTTTACTGTTAATAATGGCATAATCATGATCGCAGGCCAGTATATTCACGTAGACGTATTCCACGTAGCCGGAACGTACCACTGTAATACGCGCAGTTACACCGGCATCATCCCATTCAGTCAAAGCGCGCAGAGGAACTTTCAAACCTTCCGTATAACTAAAAATAGCTTCACCTAAAGTAGCACGTTGAGAAATCGTTGCCATCAATGCGCTGTCTGCTGTGAGTACCAGCAGTTTACGGCTGTCCCCCTGATAAACACCGCAAACCTTGGCGTCAAAAGAGACATTCTGTTCTTTCATGCGTACGATAACACTATTCCCCGGAAGAACATTCGGAGATTCAGTAGCATCAATTTCCATAGTAATATAATAAGACACGTCCGGTGTGATTCTGGCAATCACCATTCCCGCGGTAACAGACGCGCCTGCCATTTGATTTAACTTGCCGGTTGGTAGCGCAAACATATCCAATACACCATCCGAAACCTTACAGGAAGAAGGCGAGTCAAAATCGGTTCCGGAAAGTTGCGTTTCCAAAGCTACATATGCGTTACCGGCATCATTCTCTCTTCCGTCCGTAAAGAAGGATATAACACCGGACTCCGATGCGTGAACGGATTGCATGGAATTTTGAATCTGTACAAGCAACTCATTTCGCTGCTTTTGCAGGCCCTTTAAATAGGAATCCGTCGTCTCTGCATTCATCAAAATATCATTCTTCTCTTTATAGAGTTGATTCAACTCTCTGGAGCAAGCTTCGTAATCCGACATATCTCCCGTCATTGCCATCACGGATAGACGCGAAATAGCATCGGAAATACCCTCCTCCACCACTAATAATTCCGGCGATTTCGCTGTATTGACGTAGGACAGCATTTGTTGTGCAGCGGTCAATTTAGCTTCTACGCCTCGAAGTTGTTCAAGTTGTTCCTCATAACCCGACTGAACTACGTAGCCAATGAGCGCATCTTTCGCCACCCGCTCCCCTTCTTGCACGTACGCCACAAATGTACCTGCGCCCGTACTTTGAACAGGGATTTCATTGCGCAAGAAAGAAAGTGTTCCGGATACCCCTTGGTTAATAGATCCGGTTCGAATGAACTGGGTATTAATGCGATCATTCATCTTACCGCTAATTAATACCACCAATACAAGAATGGCAATGCACATTAGGAAAATCCCCACACGAAGCGCCACAAGAATCATATTCTTCTTGTTCTCCTTCTTTCGAAGTTGTTGGCGTTGATAAGAGCGAAGCTTATCCTTACGGATTTCGGGATTTGAAACCTGACTATATCCCGCATGATAAGGTTTCTCTTCCAAATCCTCTTCATGGGAAGAAATATTTTCCTGGGACTGTTCCTCTTGCATGCGGCGCATCATTTCTTCTTTATGACTGGTATGCACCCGTTGTTTAGGCTTAACGCCCTGTTCTTCAGAAGGAATTTCGTGACCGAAACTATCATACACTTGTTTCTTGGAGCCGCGTCCGGCTACACGAACAAGTCGTTGCTTTTCGTGGTTTCCCGGTTCTTTGCGATCACCCATCCGCACACCTCCTCAATCACGCTAAGCGCAACGCATTGGCTGCCATCAGCGCCGCCAGCTTTACGTTTGCATAGGTTAACCCGCCTTGCATAAAAGCAATGTAAGGTGGAATCATGGGACCGTCGGCAGACAGTTCAATGGAGGATCCTTGAACAAATGCCCCCGCCGCCATAATAACAGGCGCTTCATACCCGGGCATATCCCAGGCTTCCGGGACTACAAAAGAATCTACCGGAGCCGCCGCTTGAATCATTCTGCAGAAAGTCTTTAATTTCTCACCATCTTCAAATCGAATGGCTTGAATAATATCAGATCGCATATCTCCTGCCTTCGGCGACGTATCAAAACCAAGGTATTCAAACAGTGCGGCTGTAAATACAGCACCTTGCAAACATTCCGCCACCGTATGAGGTGCCATGTAAAAGCCTTGCAACATTGCCCTGCTGGTTCCTAAAGAAGCTCCTACGTGTTTCCCCAAACCTGGCGCCGTCAATCGGGATGCACAAAGCTCTACCAACGCTTTCTTTCCCGCAATATACCCGCCGGTAGGCGCCAGTCCCCCACCGGGATTCTTAATCAAGGAGCCTACCATCAAGTCAGCACCTACGTCCGTAGGTTCCCGATCACAAACAAACTCACCGTAACAGTTATCACACATCACCACGGTATTCGGGTTGGTTTCTTTCACTGCAGCAATGACTTGTCCAATAACCTCGATACTGAGTGCCTCTCTGTAGTCATACCCGCGGGAACGCTGGAGAATGGCCATCTTGGCACCTTTCCCAATCGCGCTGCGGATGCCATCATAGTCCGGGGTTCCATCCGAAAGCAAATCCACCTGCTCATACCGCACGCCAAAATCTTTCAATGACCCCTGCCCTTGACCGCGAATTCCAATAACTTCTTCTAAAGTATCATAGGGCTTACCCGTAACTGCCACAACTGTATCACCGGGGCGCAGAATTCCAAACATGCAAACTGCCAACGCTTGGGTACCGGAAATAATTTGGCTACGAACCAGGGCATCCTCACAACGGAAAGCCTCTGCATAAATAGAATCCAACACGTCTCTACCGATGTCATCGTATCCATAACCTGTGGACATGTTAAAATGACGATCAGAAAGACCGTTCTTCTGTAGCGCACGAAGAACCCGGAGTTGGTTATAATCCCGATTCTCCCGAATCTTTGCAAATTGCGGTTCTAATTGTTTCTCTATCTTGTCACCAAGCGCACACAACTCAGGAGAAATCCCGTACTCTGTTTGCATAATCTGATGAAATTTATTCTGCATTTCTTTCGCCCTTTTCTTTCGTAAGATGTCGTTCAATAGAATCCTTTTTATTATATCTCAAAGCCCGATAAAGTGCAAGATATTCCCCAAGCCCATTGACGCAAAACCTGCCTTGTGGTATTCTACATAATATTTTCCGAAAGGATGAGCCACACCGTGTCCAATACTCACGATTCTTCAACGATTACCTATATTTGTCAAGAAACAGACGGCGGACGCATGATTTCCGATATTTTACGAAAACCTCTGACTTTGTACGCCGGTACCGTCCGCGCTTTAAAGAACCGTAACGGCATCTTCTTGAACGGCATCCCCGTACGGGTAGGCACGCGTGTACGACCCAAAGACAAGCTGGTCTTGGACATGAACAAAGGGGAAATGTTGCCGAATATACAGGGAGAGGATATCCCCTTGGATATTCTATACGAAGATGCCAGTCTAATGGCGATTAATAAGCCTGCAGGAATGGTGGTGCACCCTACAGTATTTCACCAAGAAGGAACGCTGGCCAATGCTTTGGTGCACTACTGGAAGCGCAGCGGGATTGACGCCGGTCTCCACTTTGTCAGCCGATTGGACGTGGGGACCTCCGGTATCATCTTAGTTGCCAGAAACGGATTCGTACAGGAACATTTACGCAGGCAAGCAGAGAACGGAACGTTTCGGAAGATTTATCACGGTTACGTACATAACAGCCAGGTGGAAGCTTTGAAAGAAGTAGGCTTTTGCGGTACCGTTCAATTGCCCATTGCCCGCAAGGAAGGCAGCATTATGGAAAGAGAAGTCTCTTCCCAAGGTGCAGCCGCAATAACCCATTACAAAGTGCTTTCCAAGAGCGACATTTTCCCCGTCTCTCTTTTGGAGTTTCGTTTGGAAACCGGCAGAACCCACCAAATCCGCGTACACTGCAAATATAGTAATTTCCCCTTAATTGGAGATACCTTGTACGGAGAAACAAAAGACCCGGCAATCATGCTGCCGGATCTGAATATGGGTTTAAAGCATCAGGCACTGCACGCCCGAGAAGTTTCTTTGCTCCACCCCATCACCCAGGAGCAACTGTGCATCAAGGCGCCTTATCCTCCGGAATGGCGGACTTTTGCGGCGCAGCTTTAAGGTCCGATTCCGTCTCTCCCACGATATAAATAGGGCGTTTCTTGACTTCCAAATAAGTCTTTGATAAATATTGTCCCAAAATTCCCATAGAGAACAGCTGGATTCCACTGATAAAAAACAAGATACACATAGCGCTGGCCCACCCATATGCGGAGTTATGCCAAATTAATTGACGGATAAAAACAAAAAGCAATGCCGCAAAGGATAAAAAGCAGAAGAAAATACCCAAAACAGAGGAAATTGCCAGTGGCACCGTGGAGAAAGCTACGATTCCGTCAATGGAATAAATGAACAGCTTCCAGAAAGACCATTTCGTTTCTCCGTCCACACGTTCAATATTCTCATATTCCAACCATTTTGTC
>JAZRHX010000203.1:0-7724 GCA_045644985.1 Clostridia bacterium
CTTGGAAATTTTGACGGTGTTCATATTGGCCACGCAGCACTCATGAGAACGCTACGTGAAGCTTGTGCGCGCCGGGGAATTCCTTCTATGGTGTATACGTTTGCGAACCACCCAAATCACGTTTTGGGGAAAATTCAAGAAACGCCTTTGATTATTACGAATGAACAAAAGGCGGAACTGATAGAAGCACAGGAAATCCATGAATTATACTATGAACGTTTTGATAAGCTTTACGCATCCATGGAGCCCGAAGAATTTGTTCGACGAATTTTAGTGGAGAAATTACAGGCGAAAGTCGTGGTGGTGGGGCATAACTATTCTTTTGGAAACTTTGGTCGAGGGACACCGGAATTGCTGGATGCGTTCGGTAAAGAGCACGGTTTTGAAGTTATTGCAGTGCCCCATATTACCTATTGTTTAGAAGAAACCGGGGAGCATGTGGTTGTATCTAGCACCATTTTACGAAAGTTCATTGCAGAAGGTCGGATGGAGGAATATGCTCGCCTGGCGGGGAGAAACTATTGTATCCCCGGTCACGTGGTAGAAGGACGAAGAGTGGGACGCAGTTTGGGATTTCCTACTGCCAACATCTTACCTAGAACCGGTTTTGCACTGCCGGATTTTGGCGTATATGCTACCATTACGGTGAAAGACGGTACTCCGTATATGAGCGTTACCAATATTGGAAATAATCCTACTTTCTCTGGGATTACTCAAGTGACGGTAGAAACCTATTTGCTGAATTTTGAGGCTCCTTTGTATGGTGCAGAAATTGAAGTGTATTTTCTGTGTAAGATGCGAGGAGAACACAAGTTTGAAAGTGTAGAGGCCTTACAGACGCAGCTCAAGAAGGACGTAACCTTTCGGGAAAGTTTAGGATTTCCACCGGTGAAAGGACTTAAATAATGGAATTGATTTATGAAAAGGGACGCGTATCCCTCTATTATATGCCCACGGACAAATTTAAGACGGAAGCGGTTTCCGTCTCCTTCTGTACACCGCTCAAAAGAGAAACTGCATATAAAAACGGTTTGATTCCTATGATTTTGAATCGGGGAAGTAAGAACTATCCATCTACAAGCCATATTACCCGATATTTAATGGGTTTGTACGGTGCGGGTTTTGGCGTTGACGTTGACAAGAAAGGGGAAATTCAACTCCTTCAATTTCAAACGGACTATATTGCATCCCGATATGCGGGACATTGTCCTGATATTGAAGCGCGGATAAGCCGTTTTTTGGTGGAAATGATGACAGAACCGATACTGTCCGAAGATGGTGGATTTTTGGAAGAATATTTTCAACAGGAAAGAACGAATGCAGATCAATTTATTCGTTCGGAAATTAACGACAAACAAAGTTACGCCATGCGTAAGTGTATAGAAAGTATGTGCAAAGAGGAGCCTTTCGGTGTCTCGGAAATTGGGCGATTGGGCGATGGGGATGGTTTAACTGCCCAATCTTTGTACGAAGATTATCAAAAAGAAATATTACAAAAGGCACCGGTTCGTATTTTTTGTTCGGCGGCAAGAGAGCCTGCGGCTTTGATTCGCAGTATTGAAGAGAACGGCAAGCTGATTACGGGGGGATCCGCAGTCGCTTTGTCGGTAGGTTATAAAGCGGTTTCGGATTGTACATTACAGGAAATTACAGAACAGGGTGAGGTGCTTCAAGGCAAATTAAGCATCGGCTTTCGAACCAATGTGCCTCCTGACTCGAAAGATTTCCCTGCGCTTTACGTTATGAATGCCATTTTGGGCGGTAGCCCCCAATCAAAGTTGTTTTTGAATGTTCGCGAGAAACATTCTCTTGCATATTATGCATCCAGCCGTTTAGAAAGACATAAAGGTTTGTTGTTTGTATCTTCGGGCATTGATATTCATCAAAAAGAACAGGCGCAAAAAGTGATTTTGGAGCAACTGGAAGATATTCAACAAGGAAATATTTCACAAAGCGAACTGGAGGGGGCGAAAGCAATGCTTACCCATACCCTTCGCAGTTGCGCGGACACCCAATTCTCTTTAATGGATTATTATATTGGACAATCGTTCCTTCCCAACATCACGGGAATCGAATTGTATCGTCAGCAAATTGAAGCTGTAACAAAGGAAGACGTGGTGCGTGTGGCAGAAAGGGTACAGGCGGATACGGTTTATTTCCTAACTGCTAAGGAGGATTGAGTGCATGGATAAAGTCATTTACAAAAGTTTAGGTGAGACCCTCTATACTTTTACGCATTCATCCGGTCTTCCTGTGCATTTTATTTGCAAGAAAGGGTATGCTCGGAAATTTGCTGTGCTAGCGGTGGATTTTGGCTCTGTAAATACTTGCTTTCAAGTGGCAGGGGAGCCGGTTACCCACGTTCCGCAAGGCATTGCGCATTTCTTGGAGCATAAACTGTTTGAACAAGAGGACGGGAACGTTTTGGAGAAATATGCGGCGCTGGGTGCAAGTCCCAATGCTGCTACCGGGTTTAGTAATACGTATTACTATTTTAACTGTACCCATCGCTTTGCAGAGTGTTTGAAGCTTTTGCTCCATTTCGTATTCCATCCTTATCTGACGGATGTTAACGTGGAGAAGGAGAAAGGCATTATTGAACAGGAAATTCATATGTACGACGATGATCCTTATTACCAAAATATGTTGGGTGTCATTCGTTTGTTATACCAAAATAATCCGGTTCGAAATGATATTGCGGGTAGTGTGGAAGATATTCGATCCCTCACGCCGGAACTGTTAATGAAATGCTATCATGCTTTCTACCGACCCACTAATATGTGTTTAACCATTGTTGCGGATGAGGATCCGGAAACTGTACGCGTGCTGGTGGAGCGCGCGAATATTCCTGTAGACGACCGGGTATTGGGTGTGCGACGAATTTCTCAACCGGAACCGGCGGGTATTTGGCAACAAAGAAGTTCTTGTAAAATGGACGTGCCTCTTTCTCTTTTTCATTTTGGTTTTAAAGATCAGCACCATCGTTTCGACGGTATTGCCCGGGTGCGGAGAGATTTAGCGGGAACAATAGCAAAAGAATTGCTGTTTGGACGTCATACGCCGTTTTACGAAGAAATGTATGCATCGGGATTGATTAATCAGGAGTTTGGTGCGTCCTATGAGATTGAAAGAGAGTTTGCACTAGCCATGATTTCCGGTGAAACCGGGGAACCACAGGCAGTAGAAGAACGAATTCGCGGGTATTTACAGAAGGTTGGCGACCAAGGCTTGCGCCGGGAAGATTTTGAGATGGTACGTTCTTCTTTGGCGGGGAAAATGCTTAAACGATTAAATTCTCCGGAATCCCTGGGTACCATGATGGCGGTCTCTTATTTACAGGGTGTGCAGGCATTTGACTATTTTACATCCTGTGGTACAATAACTTTTGATGAAGTCGATAATGTATTCCGGGAAGTTTTCTTGGGTGAGATGGCGGTTTCTTTAGTGGAAAATGAAAGGGGCCTTTAGACATGTTCCAGTCTTTATGCAGTGCCGGCGGGTTTGTGGCATTCCCAAAACTTTTTGGCGGTCTTGAATTTGATATTGATGAAGAAGCATTTAATTTGTTTGGGCTTAGCGTGCGTTGGTATGGCTTACTGATTGGGCTTGGCATTCTTTTGTGTGTGGGTTTGGGTCTTCGGGCTTGTAAACATTATGACATAGAACCCAACGACTTAATGGATTACTTATTAATTAGTGTGCCCGCTGCTATGGTAGGCGCCAGATTGTATTACGTGGTGTTTAATTTCAAAGAATTTAAAGACGAACTGGTCAGTGTTTTTTATTATTGGCAAGGGGGACTTGCTGTTTATGGTGGTATCCTTGCAGCGATGCTGGCGGTGTTTTGTGTGGCTAAATACAAAAAACAATCCTTCTTGAAACTGGCTGATTTTGCCACGCCGTATATTTTGTTAGGTCAGGCCATCGGACGTTGGGGAAACTTCTTTAATCAAGAAGCTTTCGGTAGCCCTACGAAGCTCCCTTGGGGTATGACGGGGGATCAAATTATACTGAATCTCTATCAAAATGATTATCCAATTGATAAATTGGTACACCCTACGTTTTTGTACGAATCCCTTTGGTGTCTAATCGGATTTATTGTTATTTTGCTCTATCGCAGAAGCAGATTTAAGAAAGCAGAGGGAGAATGTGTTTGTTTGTACATGATTCTATATGGGTTTGAGCGTTCCGTTGTGGAAGGACTACGTACAGACAGTCTTATGATTGGAAACACGAATATTCGCGTTTCTCAACTTCTTTCCGTTGTTCTTGTGGTAAGTGGTATTGTTTTGTTTTTTGTGCTTCGGAGGTGGTATAACCGGCGTCAAGAACAGGAAGGCGCTATGGATCCGGGACAAAAAACCGGATTTGAAGGTGTTAAGGATCGTCTGGATCGAGATGGAGGGGCTGTATGATTCTCAAGCGCTTCCGCCGCTCCGGGTACGTAATTGAGCGCAATCTGTTCCGCTCGGTTTCCAGAAATAAAGAAATTGATTATTTAGGGGAATTTGATTATTTCCTTCTAGGAACGGCTCTTTTAATTACAGCAATCGGATTGGTCTTCTTAGACAGTGCGATGGATAATATGTACACAGATGGTGGAGCCGGCGCCATGCGCGTCCAGATTATCGGCTTGATATTGGGCTTAATTTGCGCTGTAGTAATGGCAGTCTTTGACTATAATCTACTGAAGAAGATAACAATCCCGTTCTATTTATTTAACGTTTTTTTGATGTTGTGCGTGTATACGCCTCTGGGGATGGAGGAGAATGGAAGTCGCGCCTGGTTGGATTTCAAAGTAATTACTTACCAGCCTTCCGAATTAATGAAGTTAGCCATGGTGTTGGTGGTTGCTAAAGAACTGGAGCAAGCCCAGGAAGATGGCTTTACTCGTACAAATGCCATTAAAATTCTCGTGGCATATTTGGTGCCGTTGGGTTTGATTTTCTTGCAAAGAGACATCGGGCAAGCGTTGGTTCTTACGTTTGCTTTCTTACTCACATTATTTGTAGGGAAAGCACGATGGTGGTATATCTTATCCATTGTAGGCGTAGGGGCTTGCTTTGTCCCCTTTGTTTGGAAATACTATATTAACGGTGTTCGAAGAGCGCGGTTACTGGCATTTCTGGATCCGGAGAAATATCTAGATTATTCTTTGCAATTGAGACGTGCGCAAACGGCAATCGGTTCCGGTCAGCTGGTTGGAAAGGGCCTGGGAGAGGGACCGATGAACAACGGTAAGAAAATACTAGTTAAGCTATCTGACTCCATTTTTGCAGTTATTGGAGAGGAAGGCGGTTTCATTATGACCGTACTGGTGGTACTTTTATTTGCTGTTTTGCTTCTTAGAATGTGTTATATTTCCATGCGTGCCAGAGATATGTTTGGTCAGTGTGTGGCTATTGGTATTTTTGCCATGTTTTTATTTAATGTATTCGAGAATATTGGGATGAATTTAGGCCTGATGCCCATTACAGGACTCCCGCTTCCCTTTGTCAGCAAAGGCGGTAGCGCCATGATTACCAATTTCTTTGCGATCGGTGTGCTGTTGTCCGTTTCTTTACGACGAAAGAGAAAGTTTTTTGAGGATATGTAGCCATGAAACGTGCAATCAGGATTTTTACGCAAATCATTGCCGGCATTTTTTCGTTTTGTGGTGTGGTACCGCTTTGTTTGTTTGGCCACATCAATTCGGGCAATACGGCGTTGATTTTGTTTGGTACTTTTGCTTTTTTATTGTCTTTTTTTTGGAATCAATTGCAGGTCAGAAGAACACTTGCCATTGCGCGCAACATTTTGGCAATTATGCTCACGGTTTGTTTTATATGTGGCTTTCTTATTTCCGGTGTGATGGTTTGGTTTGGCTATTTCCATACACCACCTTCAAAAACGGCAGGTACGGTTGTGGTTCTGGGCTGTGAGATACAGGGGGACGAGCCGTCTCGTGTGTTGAAAGCCCGGTTAGATGCTGCATTAGACTATTTGCGGAATCATCCTGAAACGCCGGTGATTGTAGCTGGGGGTGTGGGAGACGATGAACTTTACTCAGAAGCCTACGTGATGTATCGGTATCTGATCAAGAACGGTATTGATAAATCTCGCATATACTGTGAAGATCGTTCTAAAGATACGGAACAGAATATTACCTTTGCCCGTGAAATTATTCGGGAAAATGATTTGCCGGACACAATGTTTATTGCCACAGATGGATTTCATGAATTACGCGCTTTTCTTCATGCGCGAGAGAATGGACATCGGGCTTACGCACTACCGGTTCACAATTTCACCGTAGCTACATTGTCTATGCAACCTGAATATTGGGTGCGTGAAGTTTTGGGTATTTTGCACTTTATGTTTATTCTGTGAGGCACAAATGTCACGAATAAAACATAATTGTGTGTTTTAATTAACGAAAGTATTTCGCTTGTAATATTGGAGGGTTTTGTATGAAAAAGTTTGTTTTGGTTTTGTGTGCTGTTTGCCTGATGGCGGGAACTTGTTTTGCATTGACCGGTTGTGGTAGCAAAACACCTACTTCTGTGGAAGGAAAGACCTATCAGTTTGTTGGTGCCTCCTTACAGCTTCCGGAGGATATTACCGCTGAGAAGAGAACACAACTTGAAACTGGTTTTCGCTCTATGAAAGAATCCTATAAGAATCTTTCTTTAGAGCAAATTTTGGAGGAATTGGAAGATGAGTTGTTGGCAGGCTATCAGCAGGTGAAGCCTTGTTTCGTATTTAAAGAAAATGGCGTTTTGGAGTCTGTGTATGAGATGGATGGAGAAAGGCACACGGATGTGGGAACTTACGAACTGAAAGACGGGACGCTTTATCTTGTTGAGGATGGTGTAACCCTGGAAGCAAAATTAAGTGGAAAGCATATGTACATTGAACAGGAAATGCAAGGATTGATTTGCGTTCTTAAGTTGGTACAAGGTTAATTATTGAGTTTGCATTATAAAGGTTTAAGCTGTTTTGTTACTGCTTTTGATGGCGGTTTCGGAACAGCTTTTTTTAACTAAATTACGGCAATTATAAATATTTTTCCAACATTGAATTTTGCCGGTTCGGGTGTTGTTCTTGCTATTCTTTTGTGCTATAATCGATAAGTAAAAATTTATAGTGGAAGTACGAGGTGTAAGTATGATTTACAGAGCAGCCGCGGCAACTTGCCCAGGCAAGAAAAAGAGTTACAACAGTAACAATTTCTACTTAAATTCCAAATACATAACAGAAGAGTTTTGCTCCTCTCAAGTACTTCTTACACAGAAGAAGGATCAAAAGGGACTTCAGTTGTATGCAATCAGTGAAGGCCAAGGTGCGGACACCTATGCAGATGAAGCTTCTTTAATTGCAGTGAAGAATATGTTTAAATTCCATGGCAAGAAATTGCAGGAATTATCCGCCATGAGAGAAGCCGGCAAGCCTACTACCGGCATGGATATGGTGGGGTTTGTGAATACATATATTCAATCTGCCAATCATGCAGTTAAGACGAAAGCCGTTAGTTTGGGCGATGATCAACTTCGCGCTACGCTGGCTATGATTTGCGTGAAGGGCAAACGGGTTGTAACTGCCAATTTAGGCAATACCAGAATTTATCACTTTAGAAATGGTTTGCTTCAGCAGATTTCGGAAGATCATACCCAAGCACAGAAGATGGTAAACTTGAATTTACTTACGCCTGAGCGTGCAGCAGCGCATCCTAAACGTCATAAACTTAC
>JAZRHX010000204.1:0-9077 GCA_045644985.1 Clostridia bacterium
TACATCACTGATTTATTCTCCATTTTTATCTTTCCTCCTATTGGAAAAATTTTTCTACATTATAGCAAGTTTCTTGGGGAGTTACAAGGGATTTTTGCAAACTACTCCGAAGAAGGTCTGTTGAAAAACAGCAAAGAAACTTTTTACCTGCGAACTCTTGACAATTTCCATTTTATTGGGTATACTGACAGAGTAGTTTCGTTGGTTTGATGTTGAAGAGTGGGATTTGCCCACTCTTTCGTTTTATCGGGAAAGGAGAGTGTCCATGAGCGTTGTGCAGAAAGTGAGCGATATCGCTCGCCCGATTGTGGAGGGCTTGGGGATTGAGCTGATTGAAGCTGAGTACGTAAAGGAAGGCAGTAAATGGATCTTACGCCTTTACATTGATAAGAAAGGCGGCGTGGGTCTGGATGACTGCGAAGTGGTGAGCCGAGCGGTAGAACCGGCACTGGATGTAGAGGATCCTATTCGAGAGCCCTATGTGTTTGAAGTCTCTTCGCCGGGTTTGGAACGACCCCTTAAGACTGATCGGGATTTTGAACGATACGAGGGAGAAGCCGTAGAGGTTGGCTTGTACGCCCCCAGAGAAGGGGTTAAGCAGTTCACGGGCACCTTGAAGGGCAAGCAAGATGGTGTGATTACAATATTTTGTGGAGATGAAGAAGTTCATTTCACAGAGAAAGAAGTAGCCGTTGTAAAGCGGACGATTATTTGGTAATAATTTTAGGAGGTTATGAAAGAAGATGAGCGCTGAGTTACTGTTTGCATTAGATGAACTTGAGAAAGAGAAGGGAATCGATAAGGAAATTATTATTGCTGCGATTGAGGAAGCATTGAATGCCTCCTACAGCAAATCTGAAACTGAAATCAATACCCGTGTGGAATTTAACCGTGAGACCGGTGAGATTAAAGTTTTTGCACAGAAGGAAGTTGTTGAAGTCGTAGAGAACGACAGTTGTGAGCTTTCTTTAGCAGAGGCTAGAACCATTGATCCTGAATTTGAATTGGGAGAAATTGCAGAGTTTGAGATTACGCCTAGAAACTTTGGACGTCTTGCGGCACAAAAAGCAAAGCAGATTATTATTCAAAAGCTTCGCGAGGAAGAGCGTTCCAACGTATACGAGCAATTCTTGACCAAAGAGAAGGATATTGTAACGGGTACGATTCAAAGAATTGAAACGAAAGAGAACCGGGACGGTACCAAGGAGCGGATTATCCACGTTGATCTTGGTCGTATCGAGGGTATTATGATGCCTGCAGAGCAAGTTCCCGGTGAACAATATCGTGTGTATGACAGAATTAAAGCGTACGTATTGGAAGTACGGGATAAGGGCTTTAAGAGTAAAGAGCCGTGTGTCATGATTTCAAGAAGTCATCCCGGCCTTGTAAAGCGTTTATTTGAAATGGAAGTACCTGAAATTCACGACGGCATTGTAGAAATTATGAATATTGCCCGTGAACCCGGCTCCAGAACCAAAATGTCTGTATATTCCAAGGATGAGAATATTGAGCCTATCGGTGCTTGTGTAGGCCAGAAGGGTATGCGTGTACAGGTGGTTGTAGATGAACTTCACGGGGAGCGTATCGATATTATTAAGTGGAGTCCTTATGCGGATGATTTAATTGCCAGCAGCTTGAGTCCGGCAAAGGTTATGCGTGTATTTGTGGACGAGGAAGAGAAAGCAGGTACAGTTATTGTGCCTGACAATCAACTTTCCTTGGCTATTGGTCGTGAAGGACAAAATGTACGCCTGGCTGCAAAACTTACCGGTTGGAAGATCGATATCAAAAGTGAATCTCAAGTGCGCGCCAGCGTAGAGGAAGAGCTTTTTAATGATGGTTTATCCGAAGAAGCTGGTGAAATCAGTCCTTTTGATGCCGACGGAAGCTTTGATCCTAATTTAGTTTAAGCCAAAAGCGTAGCTTGTTTGAGAACTGGGAGAGAGGTGAGTATCTTGCAACAGAAGAAAATTCCCATGCGTAAATGTATTGGGTGTATGGCCTCGAAACCGAAACGGGAATTACTGCGTATTGTCCGGACACCGGAGGGTGGACTTCGAGTGGATACTACCGGCAAGTTAAACGGACGGGGGGCCTATCTGTGCAAGGATCCTTCCTGTTTCGATAAGATGGCGAAAGGTCGTAAATTAAATCGTGAATTTGAGATGGAGATTGAGGATTCAATTTATCATGAATTAAGAGAAGCTTTCAATCAAACACAACAGACTTCTGGAGGTGGCTTTATTGGATAATAAGATTAGAGTATATGAGCTTGCGAAGCAAATGAATGCATCCAGCAAGCGTGTCATTGAGATATTAAATGAAATTAACATTTTCCCAAAAGGGAATATGAGTGCTTTGGAGGATGAGGAGCTGAAAGCATTTTACGCTCATACCGGTTATAACTCGGATAAGCCTCAAACGCAGAAACCCACAGAGAAGGAAGCTTTAGCGGATGGAGCGAAAGCAAAAGCTACGCCGGCAGCACCCCAAAAGATGGCAGGTACTGTTATTAAGAGAATTATCAGAAGTACTTCTTCTGATGACTATTACAGCGATGCAGAGCGGGATGCTAAGCAAAATAATAAGAAAACAGCTCGTCAAAGTACCACTGCATCTTCCGGTCTTCGTTCCGGTTATGCAGTGCGAAGTGACGTGGAATCTATTCCGGATAGCTACGTAAAGGCGAAATCTGCAACCGGCGAGACTCCGGCTGTAGCAAAGCCTGCCGTTACTTCTTCGGATGCTCCAAAGATTGTGCGCCGTGTTAAGAAGAGCGATTTGGCATCGAAAACGGAGGTTTCCGAGACACCCGTAGCTACCGTAACGCCGGAAGCAACCCCTAAAGATAAGCCTGCGGAAGTACCGGTACAGCCTGTTCAAGAGAAGGACAATCGTCCTCAATCGGCAGAAGTTGTTGCGCCTACGGAAGAACCAAAGGCTGTGGAAATTCAACCTGAGGCGGAGAAGCCTGCTTCTTCCGCTACCTTGGCATCTGCGGAAGAATCTAAGAAGGAAGCGGAAGTGTCTTTTGTGCAGGCTTCTGCGGAAACATCGGCAACGCCAATCCGTAAACCCTCTGTATCTTCTGAGCCCAGAAGAGGACCTGTCTATATTTCCAGAGGAAACCCTGTGGAGTCCAGACCTCGTACCGGTATGGGTCCTCGTCCGGATAACCGTCCGGGTGACAGACCGCAAAGACCGGAAGGAAACAAGGATGGCTTTAATCGCGGAAACGCTCCTCGTTTTGGCGGGAAGGACGGTGCCCCAAATGCAGGGGGTCAAGGCCGTTTCGGCGGACAGAACAGTGGCAATCGTATGGGCGGAAACCGGGATAACAGGGGCGGCCGCGGTCCTGTGATTCCTCAGGTAGATCCTGCGCTTTTAGCAGGTCAGGAGCCTCGCCGGGATTATGCCGGTAAGATGTATGATAAGAACCAGGAGAAGAACTCCAAGAAGGACGGCAAGCGTGATTCTGCTAGACCTATTGGTGGCGGTGGCAAGGATAAGTACAGAGAAGGCCGCCAGTTTATAGGCTCCAAAATGGGCGTTTCGGAAATTTATTCTGATGATTACCATTCTGCTTATGATATGGAGAGCTATGGACAGAAGCGCTCCGTGAAGAAGAAAGAAAAGGGATCTTTCAAAGATTACAAGCCGGTTGCTCCCGTAATCGCCGTGCTTACCAACGTAAAGCTTCCCGCGACCATGACAGTGAAAGAATTTGCGGAGTCAATTAAGAAGACTTCTGCGGAAGTTATTAAGAAGCTAATGCTGATGGGCGTAATGGCGACGCAGAATCAGGTGATTGACTTTGATACAGCGGCTTTAATTGCATCTGAATTTAATATTACTGCAGAGCAGGAAGTGGTTATTACTACCGAAGAACGTTTGTTTGACGATGGCGATGAATCCATGGACGAGGGCGCTGTAGAACGTCCGCCGGTTGTAGTTGTTATGGGTCACGTTGACCATGGTAAGACTTCTTTACTGGACGCCATTCGTTCTACCAGTGTAACCACCGGAGAGGCCGGTGGTATTACCCAGCATATCGGTGCTTATATGGTTAAGATTAAAGACCGTAAGATTACCTTCTTGGATACACCGGGTCACGAAGCCTTCACGGCAATGCGTGCCCGTGGTGCTCAAGTAACAGACGTAGCGATTATCGTAGTTGCTGCGGACGACGGTGTAATGCCCCAGACTGTGGAAGCCATTAACCACGCAAAAGCTGCGAAAGTTTCTATTGTTGTTGCAGTGAATAAGATTGATAAGCCTGCCGCAAACTTAGAACGTGTCATGACGGAGCTTGCCGAGCATGAAATTGTTTGCGAAGAGTGGGGTGGCGACATTCCCTTTGTTCCGGTATCCGCTAAGACCGGAGAGAATATTGAAACATTATTGGAAACAGTTTTGTTGTCTGCAGATATTTTACAGCTGAAGGCGAATCCGGAGCGTCAAGCAAAGGGTACCATTATTGAGGCAAAGTTGGATAAGAACCGAGGCCCCGTTGCCACCTTGTTGGTACAAAGAGGTACGCTTCGTGCAGGTGATGCCATTGTTTCCGGCGTAACCTTCGGTCATATTCGTACTATGACGGATGACAGAGGCCACTCAATTAAGAAAGCCGGTCCTTCTACCCCTGTAGAGATTACCGGTCTTCCGGAAGTTCCGGAGGCAGGCGAGGTATTCTACGCAGTTGAAGATGAACATCTTGCGAAGCAACTCATTGAGCAACGTAAAGATGAACTTCGCGCAAAAGCATTGCAAGCAACCAGTAAGGTATCTTTGGAGACTTTGAACACCTTCATTGAAGCAGGTAAGATGAAAGATTTGAATATCATCGTAAAGGCTGACGTGGTTGGTAGTGTTGAGGCTATGAAGCAATCCTTGCTGAAGCTCTCCAATGAGGAAGTTCGAATCAACATCATCCACGGTGCCGTGGGTGCGATTACGGAGTCTGACGTAACTTTGGCAGATGTTTCCAATGCGATTATTATTGGCTTTAACGTTCGTCCCGGCGTGAATATTGCAGAACATGCTAAGGCACGCGGCGTGGACATGAAGTTGTATCGCGTTATTTATGATGCGATTGACGATGTGCAGGATGCTATCAAAGGTATGTTGGCACCGCAGTTTGAAGAAGTGCTTCACGGTCATGCCTCTGTCCGTCAAACTTTCAAAGTTTCCGGTGTGGGTACCATTGCCGGTGCATACGTAACCGATGGCTCCATTGTGCGGAATTCTGAAGTGCGTATTGTGCGTGACGGTATTGTAGTATTTGAAGGTAAACTTGCATCTTTGAAGCGTTTCAAAGACGACGCCAAAGAAGTTCAACAGAACTACGAATGCGGTCTTTCTTTTGAAGGCTTTAATGATATCAAGGAAGGCGACGTGGTGGAATGTTACACCATGGAACAGATTAAGAAAGGATAAGTAACAGGCGCTATGGATCGAACCGATAGAATTGCCAGTGAAATGAAGCGGGTAATCAGCGATATTATTCGGAATGAAGTGAAAGATCCCCGAATTCCGCTGATTACCAGCGTAACCAACATTAAACTTGCAAAGGATCTGAAATATGCCAAGGTCTATATCAGTATTTACGGAGACGAATCCCAAAAAGCGGGTGCTATGAACGCTTTGAAATCCTCTGCCGGTTTTATTCGCCGATTGATTGGTCAGAAGATGACCATTCGGGCGCTTCCGGAATTGAACTTTGAATTAGATACTTCCATTGAATATGGCTCTTATATTTCGGAGAAAATTGCACAATTAAAGGATGACAAGAAATGACGAAGATGAATTGGACCTCCCTTCGAAAAGCAATTGGAGAAGCAGCACATATTGTTCTGCTTCCCCATATTTATGCAGATGGGGATGCGTTGGGGTCTTCGGGGGCTTTAGCTCTTTTCTTACAAGCACAGGGAAAGCGTGTGACGGTTGTTGTAGAAGAAACAATCCAAGACAAGCTTTCCTTTCTTTGTACGAAGACGGGCGTTACATTTGTGCTCCCGGATGCGGAAATTCCGGTGGCAGATTTGGCCATTGCCGTAGACGTAAGCGATTATGCTCGCCTGGGCACCCGGAAAATTTTATTTGACGGAGCGAAAGTGCAGGCTCGTATTGACCATCACGGTGTCAGCGTAGATTTTGCTCCTATTACCGTATGCAATCCTGATTGGGCTGCTACCGCAGAAGGTATATACGAATTATTAACGGAAATGGATGTTGTTTGGACTGTTCCGATGGCCACTTGCCTCTATACAGGACTGGTTACGGATACCGGTTGTTTTGCCTATTCCAACGTACAGCCGGAAACGATGCGGGCAGGGGCGGCTATGTTGGAAATTGCAGGAGACTTATCTTGGATTTATCGGGAAACTTTTGAGAATAAAACCAAGACCAGTATTGCGTTAACTGCAATTGCATACGGAAAGACAGAATATGAAGATGGGGGCAGAATTGCCTATCTTCAATTAAATGCACAAGATTATGCGGCGGCAAACGCAACGGATGAAGACAGTGAAGGATTTTCTGCAATGTTGCGAGCGATTGAAGGTGTGCACGTGAGCGTCTTCGTGCGGGATGGCAGAAACCCGGGACAGTATCGGATTAGTTTGCGTTCCGACGAAGCCTGTGACGTGGCAAAAGTAGCCGCGGAATTTGGTGGTGGCGGTCATGCAAGAGCTGCGGGCATTACATATATGCCCGAGAAGGGAGAAACATTTACCGCGTTCAAAAAACGCTTAATTGCGCGTTTAAAGGAGAGTATAGAAGCATGAACGGCTTGATTAACTTATATAAGCCCGGCGGTATGACTTCTTTTGCTGCAGTAGCCCGCGTACGCCGCATACTAGGGGAGAAGAAAGTGGGACACGCCGGAACGTTAGATCCGGAGGCTACGGGGATCTTACCTATTTGTGTGGGGAAAGGAACCCGATGTGCGGATTATTTTCTGACTTTTCCTAAGACATACAGAGCGGAACTTACGTTTGGTCTTGCTACGGATACAGGAGATATTTGGGGACGGGTGCTTGAAGAGAAAGACGCATCTTTTGTCACGGAAGATGCACTTGCCGCCATTTTACCCCAATTTGTGGGAGAAATTGAGCAACTGCCTCCGGCATACTCCGCTTTGAAAATCGGCGGTGTCCCCGCTTATAAGTTGGCACGGAAAGGACAAATACCGGATTTGGCGGCGCGGAAGATTCGAATTTACGCGATTACGTTGCTGGATTTTGACGGTGGGAGAGCGGAAATTGAAGTTACTTGCGGCAGGGGAACGTATATTCGTACGTTGTGCGAAGACATGGCGAAGGCCTTGGGTACCTGTGCCACTATGTCTGCTTTGGAACGGATTTCCTATGGACCTTTTCATAAAGATCAAGCGGTCACGCTGGATGAATTGGAACAAAATCCGGCGTTGCAACCCTTGGATATTATTTTGGCACATTTACCTCGTGTGGATTTGCCCCGGCAAGAAGAGGATAATTATCGTCACGGACGTCCCACACGGATTTCGGCAGATTTGGTCGGCGAATGCCGTGTGTACGGTGCTGATGGCGGTTTGATTGGCGTGGGGCAGGCAGAATCAAAAGGACTGCGCGGGGTAAAATATTTAGGTGAATGACGCCATAGACAAGCTGTTGTTTTTTTTGTATAATATGTTAGTTAAATGACTTTTAAAAGGCGAAGTGATGACCATGAAGTACGTAATTTTAATTCCTGCTTATAATCCCGACGATAAATTCGTGGCGTTTGTTGACGAATTGAAGGGACAGACTGCTCCGGTTGTTGTTGTGGATGACGGCAGTAAGGCTGAATGTCAAGGAGCTTTTCAGCATGCAGAGGAGGCCGGTTTCTTGGTGGTTCATCACGAAGTGAACCGAGGAAAGGGGCAGGCGATTCGCACCGGACTTCAAGCGGTGAAAGAGCATTATCCCGACTATGATTTGCATGATTGTGTGATTACTGTGGACTGTGACGGTCAGCATACGCTGGAAGCAATCCATAAAGTGGCGGATTGTGCAGGGGAGAATCCCGGTGCATTAGTGTTGGGTGGGCGCTTTCAGGATGAAGAAGACGTGCCTCTGCGCTCAAGAATCGGAAATTCTTTCACGCGAGGCGTCTTTCAGTTGGCTACAGGCCTTAAGATTCATGATACGCAAACGGGACTTCGTGCGATTCCTTTCTCTTTACTGGATCGTATGATGGCACTGAAAGGCGATCGGTACGAATATGAGATGAACATGCTTTTGTATTTGAAAGAATGGTCGATCCCTTATGCAGAAGTTCCCATTACCACCATTTATTTCGATAATAATGCAGGATCTCATTTTAATACGCTGAAGGATTCTTGGTTAATCTTTAAGCAAATTATTAAATTTATTAGTGCCTCCGTAGCTTCTTTCTTGGTGGATTATGGTGCGTTTATTCTTTTGGTTGCTTTACTTGGTCATACTGGGCTTCGAGATGTCCGCGTGCCTATGGCGTATGCCCTTGCCCGTGTTATCAGCGGAGTCGTAAATTACGTGCTTAACAGTAAGATGGTATTTAAAGCAAGTGGATTTCGTACATTTGTGGGATATTTTATTTTGTGGCTGATTATTATGGGATTGGGGGCCGGAGGATCTTATTTTATTCATGATTTTTTGGGTCTTCCCACCGTACTGAGTAAGATTTGTGTGGATATTCCTTTGTTCTTGCTGAGCTATTGGGCTCAACGAGAATTGATTTTCACAAAGAAAGCGGAGAATCTTTGATGGAAACTGCTGTTTATATTTTTACCGGTCATTACGGAAGCGGAAAGACGGAGACTGCTGTGAATTTTGCTCGTATGCTTCGCCGTAATCCGGAACGTAAGATTGCGCTGATTGATTTAGATATTGTCAATCCCTTTTTCCGCTCTGCAGATGCGAAAGAAATGATGGAGCAGATTGGCGTACGTTTGGAAGTACCTGTTTTTGCCAATACCAACGTGGATATTCCGGCACTTACCGGCGTCATGGGTGCTTTAATGGAGGACCCATCCTATGACGTGATTTTGGATGTGGGCGGAGATGACTTAGGGGCTA
>JAZRHX010000205.1:0-2194 GCA_045644985.1 Clostridia bacterium
AGTTAAATAATATATATATTTTCATGCAAATATATTGACTTTTTTAATCTTACACAAATATTATCCATAATTTATTATTAGGGAGTTATATTGGGGGAAATTAAAGGGGTGAGCGGTGAGGGGTGAGATGTGAGAATTTTACCACGGACTTAAAAGTCCGCGGCTATTTAACTCCGCGTCTTCCAGACGCCATTATGTGTCGTGTCTGACACCAATCCGGAGGCTTAAAAGCCCACCGGCTATTCATTTTCCCGTCTTCCAGACGGCTTTGATGATCTTGTGATAAGAAAAAGCGTCTGGAAGACGCGAAGCCGAAGGCGAATAGCCGCGGGTTCTTGAACCCGTGGAAGAAAAGGCGCATCAAGTAAATGGCGTCTGAAAGACGCGAGGCCGAAGGCGAATAACCGCGTTTTTTTAAACCCGTGGTATGTAAAGGGAACTCACAATTAACGCACCTGGTAAAGACTGGAAACGGCAACGAAGCCCATCCCAAAAAGACACCGGCATGCGATGGGTATCGCATGCCGGTGAACACACCAACGCACTGCATTGCGTTGGCCATTGCTACGAGGTATCTTCTTAATGCAACCTGAACATCACGGGAACTTCAAAAGTGGTCCTTACGGTTTCTCCCTTTTCGTTCTTATAGGGCTTGAGCTTGGGCGCCGCTTTCAACACCCTCTCTGCTTCTTTTATCATTAGGTTCTTCAGTTCTTCCTCGGACAGTTTGGCCGCCTGCGTACCATCAGCGTTCTTGTACGTATTCACCACTACAGACGCATCATTTTTACTGGAAGCAGGTTTGTATTCGCTCCCCTCAACGGACACAGAGCCATCCTTTTCCACAGCGATGGAGACAAGCACCCTTCCCTCAAAGCCCTGTTCCTGGCATTCTTTCGGATAACGGATATTTTTATTCAGATGTGTCATCAGTGCCGGCTGAGCGCCAAACCAATCATGCACCGCCTTTTGCTCATCCGTTAAAGACTGGGGAGACTGAGGTTTCTGAGGCGATGTGTAGTACTGTGTTTTCTTCCCATCTAACCTAAACATAATAGGAACATTGAAACGAGAGCGCACCACCTTGCCGTTTTCCTTTGCGGGTTTCCATTTGGGCATGCTCTTGACCACACGAAGGCCCTCCTCTGCCAAAGCGGGATGGGGAGATCTGACTGTTTCTAAATCCACAATGCTTCCGTCCTTGTTGACCACAAACTTGATTACAACACGGCCTTGAATGCCTTGTTTCCGGCACTCTTCGGGATACTTCATGTTCTTAGAGAGCCAATCAGACAAAGCCATGGCACCGCCGGGGAATGAGGCATTATGTGTCGGTCTGTCATAAATCTTTTCCTCATCGGTGGTAGTAACTTTTTCGGCCTTATTTGGCTGAGATATCGTTCGTTTTTCTCCTTTAATTAAGAACATAATGGGGGTACGATATTTACAACGCACCGTTTTTCCTTCATGTACAGCAGGTTTCCATTTGGGCATTAATCCAATCACACGAATAGCTTCTTTTTCCAAAGCAGGGTGTGCTGCTTGGGTTGAATGAATATTTGAAAGTTTTCCATCACGTTCTACAATATAATTAACGTATACAGAACCTTCTATTTTCTTATCTTTACATTCTTTGGGGTATATTAAGTTTTTATCTAACCACTCGTGAATGGTTTCCCCGCCGTTGGAAAACTCTGGAATTTTATCTACATTTTCAAATTCATAAACCTTGTCTTCATCATCGATAGTGGCTTCGCCCTTCACGTTCAGTTGCTGCACACCCTCTTTCCGCAGCAAAGCCTTGGCCTCGTCCACGGCATCATTCTTGCTGGAGCCAACCACGGTAACCGTTTCCTTGCCGTCCTCTCCCTTTCGGGTAATCAGCACCACCTCGCGACCGTCAACGATACGCCTGACGGCAATGCCGCGTTCCATCTTTTCCCCATCCACATAGTAAGTGGCGTCCGCGGGCAAGCGGTTCCCGGCCACAGGAGCCTTCAAAATTTCCATTGTGGCAGCATTCTGCCGATTTTCTTCCATTGCCACTTGGCCAGTAAGGTAATTTTCCATACCTTTGCTCTCGGGTTCGGAAACCATGCCCTCTATGGGACTTACAATCTCTGGCGTGGCAAAGGCGCTGAGTGCCAATGCAGCCACCGGAATGACATAGAGCGCCTTGCTCCGCATCCACGGA
>JAZRHX010000206.1:0-1469 GCA_045644985.1 Clostridia bacterium
CTCCCCAAAATCGGAAAAAATTAGAAGAAATTCTGGAAGGCTACTTGAAGGAATATAAGACGCTGCACGTAGAAGGATTTCTTCGTTTCCGCCTACAGACTGCGTTATCGGAACTGTGCTATTGTATTCAATTATCCCTTCGGGAAATTGAACAGGAAGAACAATATCGGGATTTTCTGATGTTGCTTCAAACTTACGTGAAAGAGTGCGTTCCTTTGGTGGATACGGTTTTGCTACTGGCAGACAGCGGTGGACAGCACCATCTTTTTACGGAAAACGGCGTGGAGATTACCTATGACTACGCGGATTTGGAGGATGCGGAATCCTTGGAGAATGAGGATGATGTGATTTTGTCCTCGCTGCTGACCATCGCGCCCAGAACCGTCTATTTATACGGAGAAAATAAAAGTGCCAACCCTTGCTTGGTTGACACGATTCGTAAAATATTTTCTGTTCGGGAGATTGGTTAGAATGTATCCGTAGGATCTTTTGTTACGTTGAGGGGTAAATTTGCCAATTTTAGCGCTGCCCATAATTCCAGATCCGGCGTTCCTTCGATTGTGTATACATAAGAATACGCTGCCACGTAATCATAAATCCATTTGGCATCGGAAACGTTCATCCGAATGCAACCTGCAGAGGCCGGCGTTCCTAATTTGTTCCATTCTTCCGTCATTAACCGATTCTTGTCAATGGCGTAATAGGCGGCTGCATGAAACAGGAAATCGCAAGGTCCAAAGGATTCTTCTCCGTGTTCATTGGATTCCACTTTCCAAAGTCGGGACATGTACTGGCCGTAGGAAATGCCACTTAAATACTCAAATTGATATCGGGATACACCCCAAGCATTTTCTACTAGATGTTCCATGCCGTTATCCAGAATAATCCATTTGCCTAAAGGCGTGGGGGAGTCTGCTTTTCCTGTGGAGCAGAGAATGGCTTTTGCTAAAGCTCCTTTATTGCCGGCTTCGTCTATGTCGTAGATATAGACAATCTGAGCGGCAAGAGAAACTTCGATGTAATATTTCTTCCGCTCCTTGGGCGTTTCAAAGGAGGGGGGCGCCGGTGTTGGTGTGGGTGCTTTTGTTGGTGTGGGTGCTTTTGTCGGTGTTGGTGCAAGCGTAGGCACCTCCGAATTTAAAATTGCGCTTTCCGGCGTAGCTGTGGCGATGACCGTTGTATTATCCTTCTGACTGGTGGTGGAAGAAGAACCTTTTTTATGCACAAAATGATGGGTATAACCGAAGATTACCAAACATAACGGAAACACCAATATCACCACAAAACGTCTTATGTACGTGTATTTGCTCAAAATTGCAGTCTCCTTTCTCCGGCATATATTACCAATATATGCCTCGAATCATTATGGCACGATAAAAAAGTTTGTCAAGCGGGCATTTTCTTCTCTTCTGTTCCATATGAATGGAATTAGGAGGTGGACAGATTCATGGGCTTTCTAGCAGACGTTA
>JAZRHX010000207.1:0-3785 GCA_045644985.1 Clostridia bacterium
ATGGCTACGATCCGACTTGATGAAAGAAAGCATCTACGAGAATATCACGCTAGAGGAACTTTCAGATCGATGCCATATTCACATAAGCCATATCAAGCGACTTTTCCAGCGCTACGCAGGTATGTCTCCCAAAACATACTACATTAAAATGCGCGCAGGAGAAGCCCTCAATCTGCTTCAAAACGGACTATCTGTCCGAGAAGCTGCCGATCGAATGAACTTCTCCTCACCAAATTATTTTTCTTTATTTATGAAACAACAGCTGGGAATGTCCGTTTTAAAATACTTAAAGCAACATACTGCCGATGAATCATAGAGTTGCTATCTTATTTCTTTTTCTTTAGCAGAAGCACAACAACTACAGCCAAAGCAACAATTAATACGCCTGCAACAGCAATAACAATCCAAAGAACCGTGTTTCCGGAATCGCCTTTAGATGCATCCACACTGGCTGTAGGCGAAGCCGGGGCTTGCGTTTGAACGTCAGATGTAGGTGTACTCTCAGGCGTCGTTTCAGGTGTTGTTTCAGGTGTCATTTCCGGTTCATTAGTAGGTTCTTCCGTTTCTTCTTCCAGTTGGGAAACCATAGAGAAATCAAAGCGGGTATCTGACAAATCCAAAGTGGGATCATCAGATTCAAGAAGCATATAGAAATCACCTTCCCACAACTCGGTAGGATCGAACTCAATTACACCAGAAAGACCCAAGTAGTCATTACCGTTATACAAAAGAACTTGCGTTACAGGGAAATCTACATCATCGTAAATCTTAATTGTCAATGTATAAGGTTTGCGAGTACCATCCTCCTCATACTCATCTCTTAATCTGATAACACCATCAGAAAGACCATTAAAACGAATTTGAAGCATATCCTCCAAAGAGTTCACTTTCTTAGTTAATGCGATAGAGGGTTTATCCACCAAATTAGGATTTGCTTTAACGGTGAAAGAAGAAGTAATTTCTTTACCGTAATCACCGTTAAAGCCGTTTACAACCTTCATGATATAGGTGCCGGGAGAGGACAAAGCCGCTTTCCCATCAGGCAAAGACCAAAAATAAATATGATGGCCGGATCCCTCTTGGCCTGTAGCAGACATTGCCCACACAAAATTGTCATCAGAAACAGAACCTTTGTAGATATTAATTCTTCTCTGCTTTGTAGAATCCGCAGAATTGAATCGGTAACTAACCTTAATTAATTCACCTTCCAAATACTCCGACTTATCGGTGCTGATTTCCCCATCAGATGGTGCAGCCGTTACAGGAATCATCATAAGTCCGCTTAGCACCATCACTGCCAGAAACATCAAAAATACTTTCTTCATAACTCTCTTCCTCCTCAATTTATTTTCTATGTCCGTTACGGAACTTAGCAATATAGTTCTTGGTCAAATCCCAATACATTGACGGGTTTTCTTTCCCAGTCTCGTCAACCCAACGTTCAATAAAATATCCACGCGGAAACGAAGTGGTCTTGGCTGTATAAACAGCAGTATGCTCTGCATATTCATTAAATGAATTGATTACAACAAAGTCAGGAATGGTTTTTGAGGACAACAACGTTTCCCAATTCTTCTTATAGGTCTTCCCTTTGTCACGAAGTACTTTCGGTCTGGGATTGCCGTACTTATACCATCCCGGAATAATGCACGCCACATCTTCATTTACAAGTGTACCGTTCGGCATAACCCATCCCCAATATCCCGGTTCATAAGCATGACCTTCCGCAAAACGAATGGTAAACTTATTTGCGTAGGTCTTATCGCCGTTATAAGCATTCCACGCAGCCTCTGTACAAGGGAAAATAATCATTAAAGGCTTTCCATCCACATACAAATGGTACTTATCTGTGCCAAATTTCTTGCCGTCAATATAACGCTCCCATAGCTTCTTCGCTTCCTTCTCAATGATAGACATATCATTATTCAATTCAGCCAAGGCACCGATTGAAGAACAATAATAAAGAGGACGGTTTCCTTCTTGATTATTCCAGTTATAAATGCAACTTACCATGCTTAAAGCATTCACATTCCACTGTCCGGCAGCTGCGTCAATATCATTGGTTTGATCCATAATAATAAAATCAATACCTGCATCTGAAATCAGTTTCACATGATAATTAAGTTCCTTGCGATCAGATGAAGAATATCTTCCGTAGGTACCGTTCGCCCGCAAAGGTTGGTAATAAATAGGTTGTTTTGAAGTACCTCCGTCGTTATCCCAAATACTACCTGAGGATTTGGTATCATACCAAATGGCATACCAAATACCGATTTTTGTATCCGCCCGCGCCTGGGACAAAGCAAGTTGCTCTTTCGTAGGGGTAGCAGAAGGCTTATCCGCTGTCGGTTGACTTGCAGTAGGATTTGGGGTCTCGTTCCCAGATGTAGGCGCGTCAGTGGCTGAAATTTGGGAGCTCGTAGGTTCCGCTGTTGGATCCGCGGTGGGTTCCGCTGTAGGTTCTGCTCCGAGTTCACCACAAGCTGCTAATGTAAAAATGGTCATTACTGTAAGAAATAGACATAAAATACGTTTCATAAATAAACTCCTTTACAGAACGTCGCCTTGTTTATATTTCCGGATATATTGCTTGGTCATGTCCCAATACAAAGAAGGCGTCAATTCCCCTTCTTGATTCATCCATCCTTCGATGGGATAATCTTCCGGGAAATCCGACGTGTCTGCGGTATATACGGCCGTATGCTCTGCGTATTCATTAAAAGAATTAATCACCACAAAACGAGGAATCACATCGGATGCCAATAGCGTTTCCCAGTTCTTCTTATATGTATTTCCTCTTTCTCTGTAAACTTTCTCATAAGGATGATTAAACTTATACCATCCGGGAATAATACAAGCCACATCCTCTGTAACAAATGTTCCCTTGGGCATTACCCAACCCCAGTAGCCGGGTTCGTATACGTGACCGAGAGCAAAACGAAGGGTAAATTTACTAGTGTACGTCTTATCTCCATCGTAAGCATCCCACTGTTCTGCGCTCATAGGAAAAATTACCATCAAAGGCTTTCCATCTACGTATTCATGATACGCCTTCGTACCCCAGGGCGCTTCTACGTATCGTTCCCACAATTTCTTAGCCTCCGATTCAATAATAGAGAAATCCCCGGTAAGTTCCGCATAAGCGCCAATAGAAGAACAATACTTAATCGGCCTATTGCCTGCATCGTTCCATTCTTTAATCTTCCTTGCCGTCAACAAAGAATTCTCATTTAAGCTGCCATCTCCATTATCAATATCATTGGTTTGGTCCATAATAATAAAGTCAATGCCCGCGTCTGAAATTTGCTTCAAATGATACCAAAGCATACTTTCATCGCCGGAAGAATAGCGACCATAAGATGCATCGTTCAATAAAGGTTTGTATAAAATAGGTAGTTTTGTAGGGCCACCATCATTGTCCCAAAAACTGTTTTCCTTTCGCACATCATACCAAATGCTGTACCAAATACCAATTCGAGACTTCTCCCGTTTAGCTGCAAGTTCTGTATTGCCCATCGTATGTTCCACCTCTTATTTGTTGACAATTGATTATCTATGTGTTATATCTAATATCATACTCAAACAAATCATAAACACAATATAAAAAAAGGAAGAAATATTATGATTTTAGATATATTCGACAAGATTTCTTTACAAGAACCAAAAGCCGCTTTTAAAATCAACGGCTTCTACACTGTATTTAATAATTACTGGCACGACGATTTTTCTTTTGCCGGAGAACGACATAATTGTTGGGAGTTAGTTTATTTAGAGCAAGGACAAGT
>JAZRHX010000208.1:0-1714 GCA_045644985.1 Clostridia bacterium
CCTTTTGCGGCACATACGCCGCCGGAAATCAATTTCATGTCGTGTTACTCCCCTTCGTTTATTTGCTGAGTCCCGTATCTTCAGGACATCCAAGTACAATGTTCATATTCTGAATAGCTGCGCCGGAAGCGCCTTTGCCTAAGTTATCAAATCTGGCAACCAGTAAAATTCTATCTTCATTGCCCCATACGGAGATTTCCATAGTATCTTTATCCGCGTATTTTCCCGCAGAGAGCAAGCCGCTTTCATCGCCGTCGTCGGTAAAATGGACCATTCCTTCCCCGTAGTACGCTTTGTAGCAGTCCTTCACGTCGTCCAGGGTACCATTTAACTGACTTTTCACCACCGGCGCCGTTACTTCCATACCGCTGTAGAAAGGCGCTACGATGGGACAGAAAATAGGACTTTGGGAAAGGCCGCAAATCTTGGCCATTTCCGGAAGATGCTTGTGGTTTTGTGTAAGCCCGTACATTCTGGGAGCATCCAACAGCACATTTCTGTCTGCTTCTTCATATTCTGCAATCATTTTCTTGCCGCCGCCGGAATAGCCGGTTAAGGAGAAGCAAGAAAGTTGTGTTTCTTTCGGAAGAAGACCTTTCTCTACTAAAGGTGCCACCAAGGCGATAAATCCGCTGGCATGGCAGCCCGGATTGGCAATTCGCTTCGCTTTCGCAATCTGTTCCCGTCTTCCCGTCAGTTCCGGGAAACCGTACGCCCACGTATCTAAGGTTCTGTGGACAGTAGATGTGTCAATAATGACTGTATCCGGATTGGTAGGAAACTCTGCTGCCTCAATAGCCGCTTGATCCGGAAGGCAAAGAAATACCACGTCCGCTTGGTTCATTAAGTTCTTTCTGGCTTCCGGGTCCTTCCGAAGTTCCTCGGGAATCTGTAAAATTTCCAAATCTGTTCTTACGGATAAACGCTCGTGAATCCGAAGGCCTGTGGTACCGGCGCTGCCGTCTATAAATACTTTCTTCATCCTTCCAATCCCTTTCTAACGTGGGCAATCTGCGCTTCTACCGAGGCCACCGATGTGCCGCCTTTGGAAATTCGCTTAGAAACACAGGTTTCTAAAGCAATTTCTTCGTATAAGTCTTCTTCAAATAATTCGCTGTATTCTTTGTATACATGGAGCGGAAGCTCTTCTAATACCGTGTGGTTTTGAATACAGTAGGCTACTAACTGGCCGGAAATCTTATAAGCAGAACGGAACGGAAGGCCTTTCTTCACCATATAGTCTGCAAGGTCGGTTGCATTGATAAAGCCTTGCTGGGCAGCCCGCTTCATATTCTCCGTATGGACGGTCATAGTAGCCAGCATAGGTCCAAGGACTTGGAGGCACATTTTAACCGTATCTACCGCGTCAAACACGCCCTCCTTGTCTTCCTGCATATCTTTGTTATACGCAAGAGGCAAGCCTTTCAAAGTGGTTAAGAGACCCATTAAATCTCCATACACACGACCCGTTTTCCCCCGAATGAGTTCCGCCATATCGGAATTCTTCTTTTGAGGCATAATGGAAGAGCCTGTGGTGTAAGCGTCGGAAAGTTCCACAAAACGGAATTCCCAACTGGACCACAAAATGATTTCCTCGGAGAGTCTGGACATGTGCATCATCAAAATAGAAATGGTACTCATGAGTTCGACACAGAAATCACGGTCGGATACGCCGTCTAAACTGTTTAAGCAAATGCCGTCAAAATGAAGGCTG
>JAZRHX010000209.1:0-1097 GCA_045644985.1 Clostridia bacterium
CACCACGTTCTTAACGGTGATTGACGACGTGAAGTTTGAAGATGATCTTCTGCAGGCTGCCTACGACGATTATATGGCAAAGTCGGAAGGCCAAGCGGTCTTAGGAAGACAAGTTAAGGTGACAACTCCTTGGCTCACAGAACGACATGGCTACGATCCGACTTCACCACGTTCTTAACGGTGATTGACGACGTGAAGTTTGAAGATGATCTTCTGCAGGCTGCCTACGACGATTATATGGCAACTCGTCGTGATTTGGGACGGACCAAGCCGGTTTGTTTGATGGATATTGCCACCTTGGCGGTGCGCTATTTGAAGAAACAGGGCAAGATGGACAAGTTGGACGAGTCCGAGGAAATCAATGCTTGTACGGTTAAGATAGACGTCCTCGTAGACGGGGTGAAAGAGCCCTGGTTGTTACTGTTTAAGAACGAAACCCACAACCACCCCACAGAAATTGAGCCTTTCGGCGGTGCGGCTACTTGTATCGGCGGTGCGATCCGCGATCCTTTGTCCGGTCGTTCTTATGTATACGGCGCTATGCGTGTTACCGGTGCGGCAGATCCTTTGAAACCTGTTAGTGAAACCATTAAGGGTAAATTGCCTCAGAGAAAGATCGTAACCACTGCGGCTGCGGGCTATTCTTCTTACGGTAACCAAATCGGTCTTGCTACCGGTATTGTAGACGAAATTTATCATCCCGGTTATGCGGCAAAACGTATGGAAATCGGTGCGGTTATCGCAGCGGCTCCTGCAAAGAACGTACGCCGTGAGCGTCCTGCTCCGGGAGATGTTGTAATTCTTCTTGGCGGCAGCACAGGACGCGATGGGTGCGGCGGTGCTACCGGATCTTCTAAGTCCCACACGGCGCAGTCTTTGGAGACTTGCGGTGCGGAAGTACAGAAGGGTAATGCCCCTGAAGAGAGAAAACTCCAGCGTTTGTTCAGAAATGAAGAAGCCAGCCGTATGATTAAGCGTTGTAACGACTTCGGTGCGGGCGGTGTATCCGTTGCCATCGGTGAACTTGCAGACGGCCTTGAAATTGATTTGAATGCTGTGCCTAAGAAGTACGAAGGCTTGGACGGCACAGAGCTTGC
>JAZRHX010000210.1:0-11545 GCA_045644985.1 Clostridia bacterium
TGTCCTTCTATACAAAGGGACGTAATTTCCCTAATTTACTTAATACGACCGTGAGCAATACGCTTGCATCGGTACTGTTTCCGGTAATGAGTAAAGTACAGGATGACAAGGCGGCGATTTTGAATTTCACGCGACGTTATATTAAGTTATCTTCTTATCTTGTTTTCCCTTTAATGATGGGATTTTTTGGGGTGGCAGACAGTTTTGTGCTTGTTTTGTTAGGAGAGAATTGGGCTCACGCTGCCGTGTATATCCGTATTTTTTGTTTGACGTATATGTTTAATATTGTGCACGTGGGCAATCTTGAAGCGATAAAGGCTATCGGCAGAAGCGACGTGACGTTGATTTTGGAAATTGTAAAGAAGAGTCTATACTTTGGTGTGATTGTCTTGTTTGTTATTTTCTCCAGGCGTCCTGAAATGCTAGCCATCTCTTCCGTGGTATGTACCTTCATTGCTTCTGTGGTGAATACATTCCCGAACAAAAAGCTTATTGGTTACCGCTATCGCTATCAACTAGCAGACCTTTTGCCTAATTTTTCTATTGCTCTTGTTATGGGGATTGCAGTTTATCTATTGAACTTTATTGGATTATCTCCGCTTGTACTGCTTTTTGTTCAGATTTTGACAGGTGTGGTACTGTATCTGTTGTTGAGCCTTCTTACAAAAAATGACAATTTGTTCTATTTGCTTAAAACGCTTAGGCAATTGATAAGAAAGGAAGTATAACATGAAGAGGTTGATTCGAAAAATTATTGCTACATTGCCGAAACGCAATATTATTTTATTTGAAAGTATCCCTGAACTGTGTGACAATACCAAGGCGGTTTTCGACGAGATGCTACAAAGAGGGATGAACCATCGCTACCGCCTGTATTGGCTATTGAGAAGTAAATCAGTAAAGGTTCCTAAAGAGAAAAACGTACATGGTGTCTATGTGAAAAGTTTTTTTGGAAAGTTGCGTTGGACCTGGTTGTGCCTGCGAGCGGTGTGTATGATTTGCTGTAATGATTTTTTGGTGACAAGAAACCAAGGTCAAACTTCCTTTTATTTAACGCACGGTACTCCGATTAAGAGTATTCGCAAGTACTACGTAATCCCGGAACGCATTGATCACGTGTTGGTGGCATCTGAAGAATTGCGCCAAATGTGTGCCTATGAATTTAATACGGTTCCGGAAAAACTTACTGCTTTGGGATTTCCGAGAAACGACGTACTTCATCGGGGCGGTAAAGCCGTGAAGGAACTATTTGAAGGCGATTTTCAAAAGGTTGTTGTATGGTATCCTACCTTCCGACAACATAAAAATGGTTTGACCACCGCATCTTCCAACGCTTTGCCTATAATCGGAGATCCGGAGGCTGCTCGCTACGTAAACGACTGTGCGCGGCAACAGGGGGTTTTGTTGGTGCTAAAGCCGCATTTTGCTCAGGACGTGAGCAAAATTAAAGATAGCGGTCTTTCCAACATTCGCTTTATTGATGATTCCTTTTTTACTAAAAACGGGATTTCGTCCTATGATTTTGTGGGCGGTTGTGATGCATTGATTACTGATTATTCCTCTATTTATTTTGATTTTCTCTTGTGTCACAAGCCTATTGCAGTGGTGTGGGATGATATTGAAGACTATAGAAAAAATCCAGGTTTCGCCATCGATGTGGAGCAGTACGTAGCCGGTGCGGAGAAGATTTACGATGGTACAGATCTGTGTGGATTTATTGAACGTCTTGCTGCGGGAGATGATCTACTTGCTGTGGAACGGGACCGTATTAATAGGATTGCTAATGTGGCGGACGATGATCAAAATTCACGCCGCGTGGTCGATTTTATTATAAAGCAAGCGGGATTGCAGGGATGAGTATTTCCTGCTTCGGAGGTTTTTCTATGTTTAATTACACAAATGAAATGGCAAAGATCGCGTTGGGCAATCAAACAGCACCCTTGGTACTTAAGAATGGTAAGATTGTCAACGTTTTTACGAACGAAGTTATAGAGGCAGACATTGCTATTGCGCAAGGGTTTATTATAGGTGTGGGGTGCTACAAGGGGGAAACGGAAATCGATCTGCAAGGAAAGTACGTATGCCCGGGTTTTATAGATGCACATTTACATTTGGAATCTACATTAGTAAATCCCGGAGAACTTATTCAGCAGGCGGGTCTTCAAGGTACAACGACCTTTATCGTAGATCCCCATGAAGCCGCCAATGTTTCCGGAACGGCAGGCATTGATTATATTCTAAATGAAACAGAAGATGTGCAAGGAAATGTGTACGTTATGGTGCCATCTTGTGTGCCGGCAGGACCTTTTGAAGACAATGGTTTTGTGTTAACTGCAGAAGATATGACGCAATATGTGGATAATCCAAGAGTGTTGGGACTGGGAGAAGTCATGGATTGTGGTGCTGTCCTTCGTGGTGAGCCCGAAATGTTAAAGAAAATCGCTTTGTTTAAACAGAGAAACGTAGACGGTCACGCGGGATATTTAGGGGAGAAAGAAACCGGGTGCTATGCATTAGCAGGAATTCACACGGATCATGAGTGCTGTACCTTTGAAGATGCTCTTCGAGAAATGCGTGCCGGGCTCCAAATTTTAGTACGGGAAGGGACTGCGGCAAAGAATTTAGATAATATCATTCGTGGCATTGTTGCGAAGGGGCTACCCTGTCATCAGTTAGCCTTTTGTACCGATGATAAACACATTGAGGATATTCAAAAACAGGGGCATATCAGTTTTAATGTTCGTAAGGCAATTTCTCTTGGATTAAATGCTATTGAAGCAATCAAAATAGCCTCTTTTTACCCGGCGAGGCGCTACGGACTGCATCATTTGGGCGCTATTGCACCCGGCTATCAGGCCGATTTGCTGGTATTGTCTGATTTAGAACAGGTGATTGTGGATCAAGTTTATCATAAAGGGATTCGGGTTGTTGCCAGAACTCCGCAACGTCGTCCCATTCCGGAGAAGCTTCTTCATACTGTGCATATTCGGTTAAATGGTATAGAGGACTTACGTTTACCTATGAGCAGTAGCAAGGCGCGAATCATAGAAACCGTGGCGGGAGAGATTTTAACCAAACAACAGATAGAAGATGTCTCTGTGCGAGACGGTTTCTTCTTGCCGGATCACACTTATCAAAAAATCGTCGTGCTGGAGCGTCACCATGCAACGGGCAAGAATGGAATTGGTATTGTTAAAGGTTTTTCCATCCATCATGGAGCTATTGCATCTACTGTAGGGCATGACTCCCATAATTTAATCGCGGTAGGGGATAATGACGAAGATATTTACGCTGTGATTCGAGTATTGGAAGCGTGCGGGGGTGGATACGCGGTGATAGAATCCGGTAAAAAGCCGGTCGTACTTCCTTTGGAGATTATGGGTCTTATTAGCAGCCAAAACTACGATGAAGTACAGCGTAAGTTGGAATATATGATCCGTATTGCACGGGACTTGGGGGTACCAAGGGGCATTGATCCCTTTATTACCTTATCTTTTTTGGCACTTCCGGTTATTCCTGAAGTTCGACTAACGCCCAGAGGTTACTATCATATTGAAGACGGATGTTTTAAACCGGTGTGTTTGTGATAAATAATCAAAATTTTCTCCATACAGCAATATTTTTTTGTCTATTCAATTTCCATTATCTGAGCGTTATAATGAGCAAAGAAGGAGCTGATTTGTTTGAAGATCAATGATACTCGGATTCCGGATATTACGTCCTATACTGATTGGGAACAACTGTCCTATCCTATCGGCAACGGAAATATTGGTGGTAATGTTTTTGGCGGTGTGCTCAAGGAACGTATTTCTTTAAATGAGAAGTCTCTTTGGTCCGGTGGTCCCGCAAATAACCGTGCCTACATGGGTGGCAATATTCCGGAACGGGGGAAACAAGGCGCAACCTTGAAAGAAGCACAACGATTGTTTAAGTCCGGCAAGACTACACAGGCACTGGAAGTGTGTAATCAACTTACCGGTATTTCCGACGGCAAAGGAATTAACGGCTATGGATATTACCTTTCTTTTGGTGATTTGTTTTTGGATTTTAACTATGGTTGTGTGCAACCTTCCGTTTCTTGTTATTCTCGAGAGTTAGATATCAGCTCCGCTATCTCTCGAATTCAATATTCCATAGATGACAAGAAGTATTTGAGAGAAGTGTTTGTCAGTTATCCGGATAATGTATTAGTTTGTCGGATTGTTATAGAAAATGGGACTTGTCCTTTTGTTTCTGTCCGCGTATTGCCAGATAATACTTCGGGAAAAGCGGCCCCAAATATGATTAATGAAGGTTATGGCCGCACTTGGACTACAAAGACCAAAGGTGGATGGCTTTCCATCGACGGTAGCTTGGATGACAACGGACTTCGATTTGCAAGCCATACAACAGTTCTTTCGGACGGTGTTTGTAAAGAGGGCAGTGACTGCATTCAAGTAGAGAACGGGTCGGAAATCCTTATTATAACGTCTATGGCTACAGACTATCGGCAATCTTATCCTTCCTATCGTACAGGCGAGTCGGCCGAAGCACTTTCCAGCCGTGTACACAACACGGTATTTCTTGCGCAAAACAAGTCCTATGATGAACTTAAAGCAACACATATTCAGGACTATCAACGGATTTTTAACCGCGTGAAACTTTGTTTAACAGAATATGAGCCTAAGGAAGCAATACCGTACCTGCGAAAGCGGTATGTTGAGGGGACTGCCTCTTTAGAAGAACGTGTCTATTTAGAGACATTGTTATTCCAGTACGGACGCTATTTGACAATTGCGGCTTCTAGAGAAACTCCTAAAGAACAGCCGCTTCGGGCTCAATTGCCTACAAATTTGCAAGGTATGTGGACCGGCGGAAATAACTCTATGTGGCATGCAGATTATCATTTAAATGTAAATTTACAAATGAACTACTGGCCTACATATTCTACCAATATGGCTGAGTGTGCAAAACCACTTATTGATTACGTGGATGCACTTCGCGCCCCGGGGCGTGTAACTGCAGAGATTTATGCAGGTATTCGATCGGATGCCCAACATCCGGAGAATGGATTTATGGTTCATACGCAAAATAATGCTTACGGCTGGACCTGCCCCGGCTGGACATTCTCTTGGGGGTGGTCTCCGGCTGCAGGACCGTGGATCGTGCGGAATTGTTATGAATACTATTTGTATACGGGAGATAAAGCGTTTCTACAAAACAAAATTTATCCGATTATGCGGGAATGCGCGCGATTTTATGATCAGTTTTTACTTGAAGATGAAGCCGGCCAATTGGTGTCTGCTCCCAGTTACTCTCCGGAACACGGTCCTTATACGTTGGGAAATACCTATGAACATGCGCTTATCTGGCAACTTTACAAGGATACCATTGAGGCATCAGAAATTCTTTGTATAGACGAAACGTTACGAAGGGTTTGGAAAGAGAATCTTTCTCGACTGAAAGGCCCGATTGAAATTGGTGATGACGGACAAATCAAAGAATGGTATGAGGAAACTACAATTGGAAGTATGCCAGATTCTGAAATCAACCACCGTCATATTTCTCATTTATTAGGCTTGTTCCCGGGAGATGTGATTTCTCCAAATACGCCGGAATACATGCAGGCTGCAAAAGTTTCTTTGAAACATCGTGAAGGGGCGCTAACGGGTTGGAGTCGCGCACAGCGTGCTATTTGCTATGCGCGATTGTGGGATGGCGAGAAAGCGTATGACAGTCTTGTAGGCATTTGGAGAAACACGTCCTACGATAATTTACTCTTAACGCATCCGCCTTTTCAAATTGACGGAAGCTATGGTTATACAACGGCGGTTTCTGAAATGTTGCTTCAAAGTGATGGGAAGAATCTCTATCTTCTACCTGCGCTACCGTCTGCTTGGCAAGATGGGTGCGTTTCCGGGCTCATGGCTCGTGGTGGTTATTCCGTAGATATAACGTGGAAAGCTGGACGTATATCTCATATTCTCATTCATTCTGATCGAGAAGGGGATTTGGTTATTCATTTGCCTGAATTGATTTCGGGTATTTCTATACATATTGTTCCCGGAAGAAATATTGTGGGTTTTTGAAAAAGAAGATAGCTCTTTACCTGTGCCGGTAAAAAAGGTATAATACCTTTATATCGTCCGGAGGTGAAGCGTTTTGAATTATAAGATTTTAGAATATGATCCGTATTTACAACCTTATGCATCCGATATCCGTTTGCGCATGGATAACTATGCAAAAAAACGATATGAACTGGTAGGACGTGATAAGAAATTATCTGATTTTGCGAATGGTCATACCTATTTTGGTTTTCACAAAACGAAGGACGGTTGGTGGTATCGAGAATGGGCGCCTTCAGCAGAGGAGGTCTATCTTACCGGAGATATGGTGGACTGGAAATGGTTAGAGCTAAAGCTGACCCCTATTGGCAATGGTGTTTATGAAATCTTTTTACCCGGTGTGGATTTTTTATATCACGGTTGTCACGTAAAGGCTATTGTGCGTTACCAAGGTAAATTGTTGGAGCGTATTCCTTTGTATATTCGGAGGGTGGAACAAAATCCGGCAGATGCGTCTTGGTGTGGTGTGATTACAGATGAACCGGTGTATAAATGGAAATGTAAGAAATTTAAAACTGCAGAAACACCGTATATTTATGAGTGCCATATTGGTATGGCGCAGGAAAAGGAAGCTATTGGCACCTATCAGGAATTTATAGATAATATTTTACCCAGAATTAAATCTTTGGGATATAATACCATTCAGTTAATGGCAATTATGGAGCATCCATATTACGGTTCGTTTGGATATCAAGTTTCTTCTTTCTTTGCACCTTGCTCACGTTATGGCACCCCGAATGAACTAAAGGCACTTGTAGATACCGCCCATCAAATGGGGATTACGGTTCTCTTGGATTTGGTTCACTCCCATGCTGTGCGCAATACCATGGAAGGAATTAACGAGTTTGACGGTACAACGTATCAATTCTTTCATGCGGGCACGCGCGGTGAACATCCTGCTTGGGGAACGAAACTTTTTAACTATAATAAAAATGAGGTCATCCATTTTTTGCTTTCTAATTTGAAATATTGGCTTACTGAGTATCATTTTGACGGTTTTCGCTTTGATGGAGTCACTTCTATGTTATACCATGATCATGGCTTGGGAACGGCTTTTACAGATTACGGAAAATATTTCTCCATGAATACGGATATTGAAGCGGTTACTTATTTGCAACTTGCAAATGAATTAATTCGAGAAGTGAAACCAGATGCTCGCACGATTGCAGAGGACATGTCCGCTATGCCCGGTATGTGTCTGCCAATTGAAGACGGGGGCATTGGTTTTGATTATCGACTTGCTATGGGTGTTCCGGATTTGTGGATTCGTCTTCTTGAGAACACAAGAGACGAATATTGGAACATGTGGGAGATATGGGGTGAACTTACCAGCCGAAGACCTATGGAGAAGTACATTGGATATACGGAGTCTCACGATCAAGCTTTAGTGGGGGATAAGACCTTGATGTTTAGGCTTTGCGACAGTCGGATGTATACGGAAATGAACAAAGAAAGTCAAGATCCTATTATTTCCCGGGGCATGAAATTGCATAAATTAATTCGCCTTGCTACAATCTCTATGGGTGGTGAGGGTTATTTGAATTTTATGGGCAATGAGTTTGGCCATCCGGAATGGATCGATTTCCCAAGGGAAGGAAACGGATGGAGCTATTTTTATTGTCGGAGACAATGGCATTTGGCGGATGACGGAAATCTAAAGTACAAGGAACTGGAGGATTTTGATCGAAAGATGTTATCTGTAGTGCAAAAATATGATATATTTCGCTTCGCTCCGAAAAGTTTGTATATAGACGCGGAGAAACAGGTATTAGTCTATTCCAGAGGGGATCTTTTATTTGTTCTCAATTTCAGCCCATGGAATTTTTACGAGAAATATAGCATTACTGTGCCTGCGAAGGGACCGTATGATTTGATCTTTTCTACAGAGGAAACAACGGTTCAAAGTTATGAAACCCAAAGAATGTTGGGCAATGACGGATTGATCAAAATGCCGGTGGATTTGCCACCCCGTCACGGTTATTGTTTTAAGCATGTGTAGCTTAAACACGAAATACCCATAGAGAGGAATGAACAATATGTCAGATTATGAAATTTTAAATTTACCGGAGAATGCACCGAAAGAAATCGTTGAACGAAAATACGGTGCCCTTCTTCGTGCCTATAAACAAAAGACCGACGAATATGGCGTGACCAACGCAGATATAGAATATTACCAGCGTATTACAGAAGCATATGATCGTATTGTGGGAACGGTGCATGATTTCAGTGATCCGAATCCTACTTCTTTTATTCCATATAAGGTTCGTCGAGTTTTCTATAAATTGTCGGCCAATTTAGAACACTACAAGTTTTTGCTTCTTGGAATTGTTATGCTTACGGTTTTGGGGCTTATTGCTTATTTTCAATTCAGCAGTGTGGAGAATCATGATTTGAACATTAAATTTGTGGGTGCATTTTCCACAACAGAACAATCTACTTTGATTATGGAAATGAACGAGAAATCGGAAACCACAAAGATTCCGGATGTTACTTTTTTCACTATTACCGAGGAAACGGAGTACAATTCCGACGCGCAAGATGCTGCCCTTCAGTTTAGAATGCAGTTTACGAGTGGAGCTATTGATGTTATTTTCATAGATAAGGCAAATTTTGATGTTTATAAACATGAGCCGGCTTTTTTGGAATTGTCTGATTTTTTGGATAAATATAAAGATGCGCCCGGATTTGATAATTTAACCTTTGTTGAGTATGAAAATGAAGGGAATGACGGGAATCCTCCATCCGGTATTTACGGAATTGATTTTACCGCGCGGGGAAGTAACTATTTTGAAGGAACAAAATTCAGTTGGCTCAATGATTATTTTAAAGATCGGGAGCGATCAATGATTATGGTGATTTGCAGAAGAGCGCAAAATATTGAACGTGCCCAATCATACGTCGCAGAACTGATTCAAGTAACCGCTGGAGAATAACCGCCAATCAACGAAAGCAGCGTAATTCTTTTTCCTTGACAAAAAAAGAATTATATGTTAACATTTTATTGATAAATTATGTCGGAGACGTTTTATGTCTATTCATTTTACAGAATCGTTTTACTCGGATTACAAACAGGGTTTGAGTCACGATTGTCATAATTTTTTTGGGAATCACATAATTGATCCTCCCGATGATGGGTGTTCTTGTCGTCGGGCGGTGTCTTTTGCTGTTTGGGCACCGAATGCTTACGGAGTAAGAGTTTGCGGCTCATTTAATGATTGGGGAAACCTGACACATCCAGAGAGTGATATGCACCTTCTGCAAGACGGTGTATGGTATACGGAAATTGGCGGACTAGAGGTTGGTATGTCCTATCAGTACCAAATATTCCACAAAGACGGGACGTTTTCTATGAAGAGCGATCCGTATGCATTCTCTTCTGAATTACGGCCGGGATATGCTTCTTTGATTACGGAACGACGTGCATTTCCTTGGACCGATAACCACTGGATGACGAATCGGGAGCGGACGGATTTTAAACAAACCCCCATTAATGTGTATGCGCTTCATTTGGGTTCTTGGCAGAAGGCTTTATACACATATCGGGAGATTGCGGATGTCCTGGTTGGTTATTTACAGGATATGCATTATACCCACGTACAGCTGACACCGTTGTGTGAATATATCCATGATGGCACGTACGGCTATCAAACGGGGAATTTTTATTCAGTCACTAGTCGGTATGGTTCGCCGGAAGATTTTAAATTTTTTGTGAATCGATTGCATGAAGGCGGGATTGGCGTTATATTGGATTGGGTTCCCGGCTTTTTCTCAAAGGATGATCTTTGGTTATATCGTTTTGATGGTACATGGACCTATGAGCCTGAAATTGAGAATTTTCGTGATAATTTGTATTTGGGTACGGTTAATTTTGATTTTAGTAAGGGCGAAGTTCGGAGCTTCTTACTCTCAAATGCGTTTTATTGGTTATCTGAGTACCATATCGATGGTCTTTGCGTGAAGTCTGTAGAGAGTATTTTATACTATGATTACGAGAATGCACACAATGTTGCCCCGAAAAATATTTTTGGGGGTCGTGAGAATTTGTTTGGTGTTGATTTTCTTCGTGAGTTTAATATTACGCTTCATAAATTCGGCGTAAATCCTATTATGATTGCGGATGATCGCAGTAACTGGCCTATGGTTACAAAACCGGTTTATTTAGGCGGCCTTGGATTTGATTTTAAATGGAATTTGGGTTGGAAGAATGACACTTTAGAATACATGCGATCGGATCCCGTGTATCGAAGCGCACTTCACGGGAAGATGACGTATCCTATTTCTTATGCCTTTTCTGAAAAATTCATTCTACCCGTATCACACGAGGATGTTCGCCACGGACGGAAATCCTTGTTTGATAAGATGTTTGGCCGAGAGGAAGAGAAAAGTGCGGCACTTAAGGCATATTTGCTTTATTTAATGACCTTCCCCGGTAAGAAAATGCTCTTTATGGGGAGTGAATTTGGAGAGACTTCCGAGTGGACATATTACGAAGCGCTTCATTGGCATTTGCTTCAAGATGCTGTTCATAGTGGGATTAAAGAATATGTTCGAACTTTAAATTATATTTATAAACATGAGCCGTCTTTGTTTGAGCTTGATGATTGTTGTGATGGTTTTTTGTGGATAGATGCAGATAATGCTGCGCAGAATGTTTATTCATATATTCGAAAAGGATCTCATTCGGATGATTTTCTTTTAATTGTATGTAATTTTTCCGATATCTGTTATCCCGAATATAAAATTGGTGTTCCCAGATTTGCAGACTATCAAGAAATCTTAAACAGTAAGGACGCTCGGTTTAATGGAACTTGTGGAAGTGTTGATCCCCGATACCGTCCGAAACCCATGCCGTGGAACGGTCAGCCGTTTCATATTACTGTGTCGCTTCCCGCTTATGGAGCGTACATATATAAACCTATTTTCCCAAAACGTATTAACATTTCACAACAGAAATGTTCGGAATTACAGAAGAAGGAGTGATTTTTTTGGCAAGAAAGAATATGGTTGCCATGATTTTGGCCGGTGGACAGGGAAGTCGTCTTGGTTTGATGACAAAGAAAATGGCGAAACCCGCAGTTTCTTTTGGTGGTAAATATCGAATTATCGATTTTGCTTTGAGTAATTGTTCCAACTCCGGTATTGATACCGTTGGCATTCTTACGCAGTACAGACCGCAGGAGCTGAATGCACATATTGGAATTGGTACCCCCTGGGATTTGGACCGTGTTCACGGCGGTGTTGCGTTGCTTCCTCCGTACATGAGTGAAGCAGGTGGCGACTGGTATAAGGGAACAGCAAATGCGGTTTATCAAAACTTAAATTTCTTGGATCACTATAATCCTTCTTACGTATTGATGTTGTCCGGCGACCATATCTATAAGATGGATTACCGAAAGATGCTGGAAGCACATATTAAAGCACAGGCAGATGCTACTATTGCA
>JAZRHX010000211.1:0-1355 GCA_045644985.1 Clostridia bacterium
TACAAAAAGTCATTTTGAAATACCACACCGAACATAGAAGTCAGTTCTTCTTGGGTATACGCTCGAACGTCTTTGCCACGAATCCGAATGGTCCCGGCATCCACGTCATAGAAACGCATCAAAAGACGCAATAGCGTAGATTTGCCGCTTCCTGTTGCGCCGATGACCCCAAGGGTCTGGCCTTTTTTTAATGAGAAAGACAGGTCTTTCAAATTATTCTTTTTACCCAAATAGGAGAAAGACACGTGGTCAAAAGCCACGTAAAGGGAAGTGTCTCCCTGCCCGTCATCTTGGCAGATTTGCAGTTCGTTCTCTTGTTCCATCACCTGGGCAATTCGCTTGGCAGAGGCGGCGCATTTGGTGAACATTACAAACATTCTGGAGAGGGACATCATCGCCATGGAAATCAGGGTAAAATACTGCATGAACGCAATCACCGTAGTGGCGGAGGATTGACCGGTAGACACAAAGTAGGCGCTGACGGCAATGACCGCCACAATGCCCATATTCATAAGGAGCGTCATAATGGGATTTACAACGCTCATAATGATCCCTGCCTTGGCTTCGTTTTGTTTGAGTGCCGCGTTGGCTTTATCGTAGCGTGCATTCTCGTAATCCACTTTGGAAAGGGCTTTAATCACCCGAATGCCTTGGGCATCCTCCCGGACAACGCGCACCATGCCGTCTACGGATTGTTGCACTTTAGAGTAAAGGGGGACGCCCATCCGGGAAATCCCGTACACCACGATGAAAATCAAGGGCAGCATGGCGATCATCACCAATGCCAGTTTCCAGTCCATAACCAAAGTGATGACGGTTCCGCCCAGCAGAAGAATGGGTGCCCGAATGCCCATGCGCTGCATCATCCCCACAAAGTTTTGTACGTTGTAGGTGTCGGAAGTAATTCTGGATTCCAGGGAGGGAATGGTGTAATGGTCCGTACTTCTTGCAGAAAGATAAAGGGTTTTGGAGAAGAGATCTTTCCGCATGTGTGTGGAGAAGATCATGGTGGTCTTGGCTGCCATTCTGTTTGCAATGATATTGCCAACGCACGCCAACACGGCGCAAATCGCCATCAGACCGCCGTAAAACAAAATCTTTCCCATATGGTTGGTTTCAATGATATGCTCCAAGATATAACTGAGCAGAAAGGGGATGATCAACTCTGCCACCGTGCCGATAATCTTGATGGTGATGCCCACGGAGATTCTTGAACCCAAAGGTCTTAGGTATGTAAAAATCCACTTCATTTCTTGTCCTCTTGTTGTTCTATGATTGCTCTTGCCCGGGATTGCATTCGATTCAGTACGCGATCGAATACTTCCAGTTCTTCTTTCGGAATACCTTCCGACAGC
>JAZRHX010000212.1:0-2623 GCA_045644985.1 Clostridia bacterium
CTGTGTTAATTGGTGCCGATACAGTGGTAGCCATTGATGGACAAATTTTGGGCAAGCCCAAGGACGATGAAGATGCTTATACGATGATTGCCACGATGCGTGGCAAGGAACATAGTGTCTTCACCGGTGTTACTTTAATTACCAAACAGGAAACACGGACGTTCTACGAAGAAACAAAGGTTACCGTAGCGCCCTTGACCGATGCCGAAATCTACAAATACTTGGCTACCGGCGAACATCGGGATAAGGCCGGGGCCTACGGCATACAAGGATCATTTGGACTATTTGTCACCGGCATTCGTGGCGACTATAACAACGTAGTGGGATTTCCCGTTTCCAGGGTCTATCAAGAACTTCAAAAGTTGGGAAATATTTCCCAAAAAGATTGACGCGCCCCGGGGTAAAAGAGTATGATATTCCTACGGTACATCGTATTTATCCTTTGCAGTTGAGACCGTGAAAGTTCAATTGTAAAGGAGTTTTTTATATGAAATCAACAGGGATCGTGCGGAATATTGATCGCTTGGGACGGGTTGTGCTGCCCATGGAACTTCGGAAATTGTTAGATCTCAAAGTACAGGACCCGGTGGAGATTTTCACCCAAGGCAGCGACGTAGTGATACGAAAATACCGCCCTAGCTGCGTTTTCTGCAACCGAGATGATGAAATTGTAGAGTTTAAGGGTTTAAATGTATGCACCCACTGTATCAAAGAGTTAGCTTCTCCTGAAGATGATTTCATCGAGAACGAGCTTCTTTAATTCGTTCGCAAGCGGCGTATATGTCATTCTTCTTCACACCGGTATCTTCGGACACAAGGCGCATGGCGTCCTTGGGTTTGTTGCCCTGCTGTACGTAAGCTTCTACGCGGGTATAGAGGTCATCATCCGTATAGGTTTCCGGTGTTTCTTGGACTGTGGTGCCTTCAACGATTAAGACGAATTCGCCTCGGGGTGGATTTTGGATAAAATGTTCCAGTACTTCCCCGCTTGTTCCCCGCACGGCCTCTTCATAAGTCTTTGTCAGTTCTCGGCATACAGCGATGCGTCGCTCCGGCGTACCGTCTTGTTGGAACCAGGTGGCAAATTCTTCCAATGTCTTCAGGAGACGATGGGGCGCTTCATAAAGAATGACAGACCGGGTTTCTTGTTTAAGGCGGGCATGGAATAGTTTCCGTTCTTTCTTTTCTTGCGACACAAAGCCTTCGAATACAAATCGATCCGTGGGAAAGCCGGACAAAACCAAGGCGGTAATACCCGCAACAGCGCCGGGAATAACGGTCACGGGAATATCTTCTGCAATGGCATCCCGAATCAGTTCGTGTCCCGGATCGGAGATGCCGGGCATACCTGCATCGGACACTAATGCGATTTCGGTACCGCTTCGCAGTTTCTCGATCAGCTCCGGACCTCGGGACATTTTATTATGTTCGTAATAACTCACAACCGGTTTGTGAATATCATAATGGGAAAGTAACCCCAGTGTGTGCCTCGTATCTTCCGCTGCAATTAAATCCACGCTGCGCAGGGTTTCTAAAGCCCGCAACGTGATATCACCTAAGTTTCCAATGGGGGTTGCAACTACATAGAGCATAAGTCTGTTCCTCTTTCCAAGTTAATATTAGGGAGTACACGAAGATTTTTACCTCCACCACGCACGCCGCATGCCACAAACAATACGGGCGCCAAACCGGGTCTCCCCTCCACAAGGCGCAGTTCCCGGGGTTCTATGCCGCTCTCCCGCATAGCGCACAGGGCGTCGGCTAAGCGGTCAGTTTTGTTAACCATATAGAAAAGTCCACCGGGCTTCAGCAATTTCGCCGTCCGAGCGATTAGCGTTTCTTGGGTACAAACGATCTCGTGGCAAGCTTTTGCAACAGGCGTCTCATCGTTTAGAAGACCGCTGTCCATGCGCACGTAAGGAGGATTCATGGTAATGGCGTCAAAAGAGGCTTTTGGGTAAAGTGCGTCCCGTACGTCTCCTATGTCAATTTGAATTTGTGATTCTTGGTTATTAAGCGCTACGCTTCTGCGGGCCATGTGGGCGACTTTTTCTTGAATTTCGATGCCGTGTAGCCGAATCTGTGTTTCCGGCGCTTTTCCACGGAGTTTTCCCTCCATTAGAATGGGCACAATGCCGCAGCCGGTGCCGATGTCCAAAATTTGAAAAGGTGCTTCACCTCTGTGTTTCCGAAATGCGCTGCTTTCCAGAAGACCGGCTGCTGCGTAATTGGCAAGCAAAACACCGTCTGTTCCGTAGCGAAACAAACCTTTCTTCTGAATAATACGAAGTCCATTGTATTGCAGATCGTCTATCTGCTCCCCTTGCATCAAGTCCGCCATAGCCGCCTCCAGTCAAAATATAGCACAAGCAATGGGGTTTTCGCAAGTCGCGCAAACATTTTGGGCTAAATCACTGCATTTTACCCTTCCACTCCCCCTATTTACTCCCCATTTTCAAATGTGACCGGTAAAAAAGCTACAAAAAAAGCCGCCTTCCATGATGAAGACAGCCATTTTCGTCATTTGCTCAAACCTGAATTATTCAGCCTTCGGAGCATCAACAGGACATACGCTTGCGCAAGAACCGCACTCGATGCAGGAACCTGCGTCGATCTCAAAATG
>JAZRHX010000213.1:0-4597 GCA_045644985.1 Clostridia bacterium
TAAGGGGTCAGGAAGCTGCGGCAGCCCATACACGTATAACAGTGGCCTTCGCCGTTCTTATCTACTTTGAGTTCCAGCATCTTCTTCTCGGAAATGTAGTCCGGCACCATTCTCTTGGCGGTACATTTTGCCGCTAATTCAGTGAGGTACCAATAAGGCGCATCTTCCGTAATGTTGTCTTCTTCCAAAACGTAAATAAGTTTGGGGAATGCCGGGGTTACCCATACGCCCTGCTCATTCTTCACGCCTTGGTAGCGCTGCTCCAAAACTTCTTCAATGATCATGGCAAGGTCTTTCTTCTCTTGCTCGTCCTTGGCTTCGTTTAAGTACATAAACACGGTTACGAAGGGCGCCTGACCGTTGGTGGTAAGCAGCGTCACCACCTGATATTGAATGGTCTGTACGCCGCGCTTGATTTCTTCTCGCAAACGGCGCTCCGTCATTTCGTTGATCTGTTCTTCCGTCACTTGACAACCGATTCCAGAGAGCTCCTCTTCTACTGCCTTGCGGAGTTTCTCCCGGCTCACCTGTACGAAGGGCGCCAAATGGGTAAGAGAAATGGACTGTCCGCCGTACTGGTTGGAAGCAACCTGGGCGATAATTTGTGTAGCAATATTACAAGCCGTAGAGAAGCTGTGGGGACGTTCAATGAGCGTTCCTGTAATGACCGTGCCGTTTTGCAGCATATCTTCCAAGTTTACCAGGTCGCAGTTGTGCATATGCTGAGCAAAGTAGTCCGCATCGTGAAAATGAATAATGCCTTCATTGTGAGCAGCCACAATTTCTTTGGGTAAAAGGATACGGTTGGTGATATCTTTGGATACTTCTCCTGCCATATAGTCTCTTTGGGTGGAGTTTACCACAGGGTTCTTGTTGGAATTCTCCTGCTTGGCTTCTTCGTTGTTGCACTCAATTAAGCTGAGGATTTTGTCGTCCGTGGTGTTGGACTGACGCACCAAGGTACGGGTATAACGGTAGGTGATGTAGGATTTCGCCACTTCAAAAGCGCCGTGGGCCATAATCTGTTTCTCCACCATATCCTGCACTTCTTCCACGCTGGGCGAGCGGCCTAATTTCTCGCAAGCCAATACTACGCTATCTGCAATTCTCTGAATTTGCATGGGCGTCATGCGCTCCGCCTCGCCTACGGTTTCATTGGCTTTGCTGATGGCTACAATAATTTTTGTAATATCAAATACGGTTTCAGACCCGTTACGCTTAATAATCTTCATACGCTTTTCTCCTTTGTAATGGTATTTCCTTCCCTATCCCCAACATCTTGTGGGTGAAGCTTTTATAAGATAGCATATATTGGATATTCTGTCAACGGGTAAAATGAGATTTTTCTCAACTTCGCCCATTTGCCTTTTGTAAAATTTATGCTATACTGTCCAAGTAGATTTTTACCAATCGGGGTGTAACCGTTTATGTACGACATCATTGCCCAAACAATTGGCATTATTGCTATGATCGTGGCCATCTGCTCCTTCCAACAACGGACGCAGAAGAGAATTGTGACGTTTCAATTTGTTTCATCCATTTTGTTCAGCACCCACTTCTTTATGATCGGCGCCATTACCGGCGGTATCTTGAATGCCATCGGCATTGTGCGGGCAGCGATTTTCGCCAAAAGAGATACAAAAGCGTGGGCAGCCAATCCTGCATGGATTTATATTTTCTCTGCTATTTTCCTTGGGGTATACGCACTAAACTTTACGGTATTGGGCACAACACCCATTTTACGCAACTTCCTGCTGGAAATCCTTCCGGTTATCGGTATGGTAGCAACGACTATTGCCTTCCGCATGAAGAAGGCCTCTCATGTGCGGATTTTCTCTTTAATCAGTTCTCCTTTGTGGCTGATTTACAACGTGGCTAACTTCTCCTTGGGCGGTATTTTGACAGAGACTTTCTCCTTAGGCTCCATTTTGGTAGGCATGATTCGATTGGATATTAAAAAGAAATAGTCAAAAGCCGTTCTTTCTGCTTTTATTACAGAGAAGAACGGCTTTAATTTCGTCTACAGTTATTTTCTCGGGGTTTTCTTCTTACCTTTAAAAGGTTTTAGCGCATATTTTGCAGCCAGACCGCGAGGTTTCTTCACCGGTTTCTTGGGAGCAGGTTCGGCGGGCGCAATCACAATAGGTTTCTCCGGCTTTTTACGCCAAAGCACAAACTTAGCCCCAATAACCTGAATGCATTCGCTATGGGTGGCCTCTGCCGCAACCGTGGCAATTTCCCGCGCGGATTCGCTACAAGTCTCAAGCACACGGATTTTGATCAATTCCCGGGCGGTCAGCGCCTCGTCGATTTGTCGAATGGATGCTTCTTCCAATCCACCCTTGCCAATTTGCATAATCGTTTCCAATCCGTTGGCTTCTTTGCGATATTGGGCACGTTCTTTTCCTGTTAACATCACAATCTCCCTTTCGGTATAAAGAAAAGGGCGTATCCGCTATGGGAATTCCGCCCTCTTCATACAAACTCAATTACTCAGACAGAAACTGAATTATGCAAGTTCCAAGATAGCCATAGGCGCAGCGTCACCGCGTCTAGCACCGGTCTTGTAAATTCTGGTGTAACCACCCTTCTTATCCTTGTACTGTACAGCGATTTCGTCAAACAATTTGTTTACAATGTTCAGATTCTCGCCGTCTGCATTCTTGGTCTTGTAGATCCATTCTGCAGCAAGTTTACGCGCAGCCAATCTGGAAGGCTTGTCAACACGAACAAGTTCGGTTGTCACTTCACGATCAGCAAACTTTGTGTACTTCTTACCGTTCTTGGATGTTACAACAACGGTCATCTTCTTGCCCTTAGAATCTACAGGAACCTTGCTCACTTTAACCTGCTTTGTCTCGAAATTATCAATCTCGCGGATTGCTTTTCCGATTAAACGCTCAACAATGCTCTGTACTTCTTTTGCTCTGGTCTCTGTTGTTACGATCTTGCCGTTCTCAAGGAGAGACGTTGTCAAGCTTCTGAGCATGGCCTTTCTTTGGTCCGCTTTGCGACCTAACTTTCTATATGCCATAATTAACTAAACCTCCCAGCTTATTCATCACTCTTTTTGAGAGAGAATCCCATAGACTGAAGCTTACAAATAACTTCTTCCAGAGACTTTCTGCCCAAATTGCGAACTTTCATCATATCTTCTTCAGTCTTATTCACCAAATCTTCAACCGTGTTCACTTGTGCACGCTTAAGACAGTTGAACGAGCGAACCGAAAGATCCAAGTCCTCAATATTCATTTCCAGCAACTTCTCTTTCTTATCGGAAAGATCGGGGCTGATTACAACCTCACGGGGCGCACCCGTTTCAGTCAAGTTCACAAACAATGCAAGCTGTTCTGTAAGAATCTGGGCACTTTGACTAATTGCCTCTTTCGGAGTCAACGCGCCATTAGTCCATACTTCCAAGGTCAGCTTATCGTAGTCCGTTACGTTGCCTACACGTGTATTCTCCACGTTGAAGTTTACTTTCTTCACCGGAGTAAAGATAGAATCAACCGGAATTACACCAAAAGGCATATTTGGTTGTTTGTTCTTATCAGCAGAGCACCAACCGGTTGCGGTTCCTACTTCAATTTCAATGTTCAGTGCGCCGTCACCATTCAGTGTTGCAATGTACTGATCCGGATTCAAAACTTCAATTTCAGAATCACAGACGATATCTCCTGCGGTAACAACGCCTTTCTTTGCCACACTTAAAGATACCAGCTTGGTTTCATCCGTATAAAGCTTAAACCCAATATTCTTAATATTCAGAATAATCTCTGTAACATCTTCTACAACACCGGGAATCGTCGAAAATTCATGACGAACACCTTCAATCTTTACATTCAGAGCAGCCGAACCGGGAAGTGATGATAAGAGAATTCTTCTCAGTGAATTTCCCAAAGTGATGCCATAACCTCTTTCGAGAGGCTCAACAACAAACTTGCCGTATGTTTCCAGCTCATCAGTTTCCACACATTCAATGTTTGGCTTTACAATCTCGTTCACAGCATTCTCCTCCTTTGTAATTTATGAAAGATGCCCATTATTTACTATACAACTCGACGATCAAATGCTCCTGTACAGGGAAGTCAATATCTTCTCTCTTAGGAAGATTTGCAACAGTCGCAGTCATCTTCTCGCGATCAACAGTCAACCATGCTGGAATTGCTCTGCCGGAAGTGATGTCAAGAATTGTTTGAAGTCTATCATTAGACTTATACTTCTCGGTTACTTCAATAACATCGCCTGCGGAAATCAAGTAAGAAGGAATGTTTACTGCTTTGCCATTCACTGTAAAGAAACCGTGACGAACAAACTGACGAGCTTCTGCTCTGGAAGAGCCAAGACCCATACGGTAAACTACGTTATCCAATCTGGTCTCAAGAATAGTTAACAGGTTCTCACCGGTAACGCCCTTCTTCTTGCTTGCTAATTCAAAATAGCCGTGGAATTGTTTCTCAAGAACACCATAATATCTTTTGGTCTTCTGCTTCTCACGGAGCTGCAAGCAGTATTCAGACTGCTTCTTCTTTGCCATTCCGTGCTGTCCAGGTGCGTAGCTACGCTTCGGTCTGGAAAGTGCACACTTCTCAGTATA
>JAZRHX010000214.1:0-5487 GCA_045644985.1 Clostridia bacterium
GAATGGTATGGAATGCCATGGGCAATACCACACAAAGGGCAATACAAACACCGGTTGTTGCAAGTTTCTTAATGTTCATGCGTAGGACTCCTTCAATGCAATTCTGCAAGCGTAATTGTAGCACAGGACACGTCGGGAGTAAAGTTTTTAATAGCAAATTAGGATGCGGCCGTTGCGCGTCTGTACAGACGAAGCAGTCCCGGCGTATTGTACCGAAGGATGATAGCAGGCATCACGCTCAGCACGAAATTGACCAGCGCCACAGGAAGGGTGTAGGAAATCCCACCGCAACCGGGAATACAGAGAATCAAAAAACCAAACAAAGCGTTGATCCAGTGAATCACCACGCCGTAATTGGACTCCAATAAAAAACGTCCCAAATACGTAACGTCCCGAGAATCTGTCAAATGATTCTTTCGGAAGCCGGTAAATAACCCCAGTTCGGGTACTTTATCTTTCCAGGATTTAACCCCAAGCTTTTGATAAAATTTCCGTTCTTTGGAAGAAACGTCGTACAGAGTAAGGCCGGGGCGAAACCATGATTTAGGCAACCTGCGTACAAGAAATGCCGTAAGCCCGTCCACCCCAATCACGCAAAGAGTCGCAAGTACAGAATATCCGCAAGCATAAATCCAAGCATTCCATACACCGGTAAAGAACAAATTTCCAAGAATAATCAGTAAATTCGCCAGCAGAATAACAACAACGTACAGCAAGATTATGCCTCCTCGGACTCGGTGGTATACGTAAGCGGCTTGCCGTACACCGTCTCATAGGTTTCTTTCCAAACGCGATAATTCTCTTCGCACATCCGCTTGGTGTTCTCCTTGCTGTTCTTCGCCGGATCCGGATAAATCGGTGGCAAAATATGCACCGTATGGGCCTGAACGGGGAATCCATCCGCCCCTACCCGATCTGTATCTTCCATGGTAATGAAGACCGGCAGCACCGGCACGCCGGCTTTCGCCGCAAACTGAAAGGCACCGTTCTTTAAGGGGCGGGGCTTCCGATAGTTCCACCACATGCCCTGCTCGGGATAAATCAAAATCTTCTCTCCCCGGTGGAGCAAGGTAGAAACCGCACCCAACATCTCACGCCACACGGCAATGGATGTACACAAAGGAAGCGTATTACAATGGCGGAAGAAGAAACCGTACAAACCGCCGAAAGAAGTGTAGTTTCCCTCCCGAATCACTTTATACAAGCGCTTCTTGCCCAGATAAGGCTCAATCACTTTATACACCACGTAGTTATCAAAAGGATTAAAATGGTTACAGGTAATCATAGCGCCGGAATCGGCAACAGAAAGATAATGCTCAATGCCATGTACCGCTTTGATCACCAGCTCTCCTCGATCGATACATCCGTCAAAATACTTCTTAGCGATTCGGTTTGCAATGCGGGTTTTCATCCGCGTCGTCCACTTCTTACCTAAGTAGTCTACCTCGCCGGGAACCAAAGGCCTGGACGGCGGATCATTCTCCACGTCTTGATCAAATAATCCTTTGCGTTCCAATTCTGCAATGCGCTCCAAAATAACCAAGCGGTCCGAAGCTTTCTCCGGCACACGCTTTGCCTCCTCTTCCACATTCAGCACGGATAAGCGCGTGGGGAAACGGTATCCGGGAAGCCGGGCTTTCTTGGTTTCCGCTTGGGCAAGCGCAATAAGACCTTCGTATTGTTTGCCGTCAATTTCCGTCTGCTCTTGCGTATAACCGTCTCGTTCTTTCAAAATAACGTCTTCATACTTAGTCTGGGCAGCATACTTCCAAAAATCTTCTTCGAAAGCAACACCCTTATAATGCCAAGGTTTGAAGTTAATCTTAAAATGCACAATGTTGGGGCGCTCACCCTTGTCAGAATCCGGGAACGCCGTTTTATTCCAAGAAGTAGGTAAATAAACCATCTTACCACTGCACAGAACGTTCAAATAATCCTGGTCTTGCGCCACACAGAACTGATACTGATGCATAAGTCGTACCAAAGCCTTGTCAATCTGCACCCTGCGCATTTCCGCTAAGTTCATGACCAAAATGCCTGCATTGAAATATTCCATCTTCGGCACACCCAGCACCACTTCCGCATAGGTAGAGAAAACGGGAATATCCGTCACCACTTCATCCGGCACGCCGCCCAGCAAATTATTGCCCAAGTCCGTGTGATAGAATTCGGAAATATCGCCCAGCACGACAATGTCGCAATCCAAGTACACGCCTTTATCATATTGGGGGAACAGTTCCGGAATAAAGAAACGGTAATATGTAGCTTTGGTATAGTAGTCTCTCATGTGGAGCTTCGTGCCCAGGCGGTTCAGCTGCTCGCCTACATTCACAAAGTCAACGGTAAAATGCTCATTCTGCATCCCCAATAAATTGGCGCGATGCTGTGCACTTAACGTGTCGATTAACACGTAAATTCTGTATTTATATTCCTTCGACGCATTATCCATCATAGAACGCATCGCTGTAGCCAAGTAAGGCACATAGCGGTCATCTACGGCAAAGAATATTGGTATTTCAGTTGGCTGCGATTTAATACACATTTCTATTTCCTCCACATAGTGAAATCCATCGTGATGCATTATACGATATTTTGTTGCGTTTTCGCAACCTACCTGCTATCCAGTAAAGTATACAAAGGCAAATCCTACAGGTAGAGAATAGAAAAACGGACTCTACCGGCAATAGAATGCCCTATAGAATCCGTTCAAAAACCGCATTAAATCAAGGGTTTCAGAGCACTTTTGCAAGGAAACTCTGAAGTCTTTCACTCTTCGGATGGTCGAATATTTCAGAAGGACTCCCCTCTTCTACAATCTTACCATTTTCCATGAAAATTACTCGATTGGCAACCTCTCGGGCAAAACCCATCTCGTGAGTCACCACTGCCATGGTCATGCCATCTCGTGCCAGTTCTTTCATAACGTCCAAAACTTCTCCAACCATTTCCGGGTCCAAGGCGGAGGTGGGCTCATCAAAGAGCATCACGGTAGGTTGCATACAAAGCGCACGCATAATCGCCACACGTTGCTTCTGTCCACCGGAAAGCTGTGCGGGATAAGAATCCCCACGATCCGCAAGACCTACCCGTTCCAATAATTTAAGCGCCCGTTCTTTAGCTTGTGACTCGGAAATCTTTAATAATTTCACCGGCGCCAAGGTCATATTCTTCAATACAGTCATATGGGGAAAAAGGTTAAATTGTTGGAACACCATCCCCATCTTCTGGCGATGAATATTAATATTTACTTTCTTATCTGTAATGTCCACTCCTTCAAAGTAAATGTGACCGTCCGTAGGCTCTTCTAACAAGTTGAGAGAGCGTAATAATGTGGATTTACCTGAACCGGAAGGTCCGATAATTGCCACCACATCACCTTTATTAATGGACACGGAAACGCCGTCTAATGCGCGTACTTGCCCGTCCAAATAATGCTTTTTTAAATCTTTAACTTGAATCATAATATTATCGTTCATCTTTCCGCAGTCTCCTTTCCAGAATTTTTACCAGTTTGGTCAGGATCATAACGATGACGAAGTAAATGACCGCAACAGCGATTAATGGCATAAAATTACTGTACGTAATGGAACGAATCTTAAGACCGCCTTGCGTCAAGTCCGCAACCCCGATGTAGAAGGCAACAGAGGATTCTTTAAGCAAGGTAATAAATTCGTTAGCCAGGGACGGAAGTACAGCTTTAAATGCCTGGGGCACCACAATATGGTACATGGTTTGAATGTAATTCAAGCCCAAAGAACGACCGGCTTCAATCTGACCGTTATCCACGGACATAATACCGCCGCGGACAATTTCTGCTACGTAAGCTCCGGAGTTTAAGGCAAAGCAAATCACTGCCGACGGGAACTTAGCAACCCCTGCAGGCAGCAGGATAACAAAGTATATAATCAACAACTGGATCATAACCGGGGTGCCGCGGATGATTGCTAAGTAGGCCCGCACAATCTGATCCGGAATCATCATCTTCCCCGTCTTATCGTGGGTCACGCGGATGATGGCACAAACAAAGCCCAGAAGTACACCCAAAAGGGCAGCAAGCAAGGTGATTTCCAATGTGGTGACTAAACCTTTTGCAAGGTAGGTCCATTTGGCACCTTTAATAAAGTTCAAATAGAAATCATCACAGAAGTCATTCCACAAGCCTAAGAAATAGGGAGAGGTGTCCGGTTTCTCGCTGCTGAAATTCTGAAGGCCAAAACAGTTGGAAATACCGGTGCGAAGGGTGTTAATTTTCTCGATATCAATCGTCTCCCCTTCATACACCATCGTCTTGGTATTCTGAATATCTTTACTAATCGATACCAAGCCACCGTACACTGTGTCTACCATTTCATCGCTGAGATGGACACGAAGAACGGTATCTTCATGAAGCACAACGAAAGCGTCACCTTCCGGTGCGCTTTCCAGTTCATAAATATAAATATCAAACTCACCGTGAACAGGTGTTGCGGCTTCCAGGAGTGGTTGGATTTTTTTATCTAAATGTTGACGGACTTTAGTCGCATTTACCATCTTGCCATTGGTTTTCTCCTGCAAATAAAATGCATAAGCATCGCTGAACAGTATTTCTTTATTCTGTTCGTATACACCGCGAACATTCATCGTATTATATGTGCAATGAAGAATTTGTTCTCGACCCTCTCCGGCTTCTACACCGTTAACTTGAATAGTAGTTTCATCAATGACAAAATTCGCCGTATCTGCAATTGTTAAAGGAATTTTTTGTACGGTTTTATCTAAAATGGTCTGTGCGGTTTGCACATCTAACTCGACAGAGGGTCTGGACCTAAAAGTATCCACCAACACCACTATCGCAAAAATCACAATCGCAAGGGCGATTACCGACACTTCAATCAGCAGTTTCTTTTTTTCGTTCTTCGACTTCATAGATTTGTTCCTTTTTTACAACATAGGCCGGATTGGTACCATATTAAAATGACACCATCTCCGGCCCATAGTAACACAGATTAAACAATATTACTTAATGTATTTTGCAATAATAGTATCGATGGTACCGTCTTCAACCAAATCATCAATGGCAGCATTGATTTTGTTCAAAAGATCGGTATTACCCTTCTTAACGCAGATTGCATAGTCTTCATCCGCATATGTAGTTTCCAAAATCTTCAAACCTGCATTTGCAGCAACCAAAGCCTTCGCAGGCTCATTGTCAATAATAACACAATCAACATCTCCGGCAACCAAAGCAAGTACAGCGTTATTTGCATTGTTATACTGGGTTACGCGCGCTTCGCCCAAATCATCGGATGCATAAATGTCACCTGTGGTACCAAGCTGAACGCCGGCTTTCCAAGAAGCACCCTCCGCAAACAAATCATCTACAGTGGTAATTGCGGAATTCGCTTTAACAATAACAACCTGCTTACCGTTTGCGTAACTGGTAGTGAAATCAACCTTCTCCAAACGGTCTTCTCTTACAGTCATACCGGCCATACCGAAATCAACGGA
>JAZRHX010000215.1:0-3753 GCA_045644985.1 Clostridia bacterium
ATCAACTCTCCGCAGTCCTTGTGTCGTTTTACAGGATTTCCTTCGGATAATTCCAACGGAAAGCCATGCAGTGTCATAATTTCCCGAAACAAATCACTGCCCAGAATTCCTAAATCTCCCGTAACAATCAAATCATAATAGGACGCATCCCGACCTGTATCCGTAAAATGCATTTTAACGGTGGATGCTGCAGCCGGTGCCATCGCCGCTCCCATATTATTTGCATCTTTCACTTGATAGTTTTCTATGATTCCCGGTGTAATATGGGTAATTCTCGTCTTACAAACTTGGTCGGTTAATAAAACTGCGCCGGCGCCCGTGACGGTACATTGTGCTGTAGGCGGTTTCTGACCGCCCAATTCCATGGGGAAACGAAATTGCTTCTCCGCTGCACAGAAATTACTGGAAGTCATACATATTACGTTCTTAAAGCCGCCTCCATCCACTAAGAATGCACCTAGAGACATGGATTCAGCCATGGTCGAACATGCACCAAATACACCGTAATACGGAATATTGGAATTCTTTAATCCACAGGAGGACGCGGTACATTGATTTTCCAAATCACCGGACAGAATACAATCGATTTCTTCACTGGAAAGTTTCTCTTTTGTAAGCAACGAAGTTAGTGCCGCTCCTACAAAGCGACTCTCGCCTTTCTCCCAGGTATCCTCACCAAAATCTTCATCTTCCCATTCTTCAAAATAACGGCCTAAAGGTCCGGCTTTCTCCCGAGGACCCACAACCGATGCTGCATTTTTAATAAATACGGGTCTATCTAAACAAAAGGTTTGTTTTCCAATCTTATGCGCCATAATCAAGCCTCACTTTAAGAAAAAATAGATAAGTCCAACTAAAACGGATGCGGTTGTACCGTAAACCAATACCGGACCTGCCACAACGAACATTTGCGCACCCACACCTAATATATGACCCTCGCTTCGAAATTCCATTGCCGGTGATACAATGGAATTTGCAAAACCCGTAATAGGCACAATAGAGCCAGCGCCTGCAATACGACCAATATTATCATATACGTTTAAAGCCGTTAGAAGAGCACCCAAAAACACCATAAACAGCGTGGTGATGGCAGCAGCACCTTCTTCATCAAAGGCATATACACGGTTGGCAAAAAAATCCGAAGAAATAAGATCCTTAAATACTTGCGCGATAATGCAAATCAATCCGCCAAACAGGAAAGCCATCGTACAATCCTTTCCTAAATTGGACTTTCCTCCATGAGAATTCATCATCACAGAATATTGTTTTTCCGTTAGTTGATCCAAATTTCCGCTCACAGACACACCTTCTTTAATCTATCATTTAAAGTATAGTGTGCACGTTTCAATTAGGAATATTCATTTTGCCAGTAATTCTTCAGAAAGAAATCCTCGCATTTTCTCAAGAATTTTCTTCTCCAATCTAGATACTTGCACTTGTGAAATACCCATAACTTGAGCAGTTTTACTTTGGGTCAATTCTTTAAAATAGCGTAATCCAATTAAGGTTCTTTCTGATTCATTTAATGCACGAACCGCATGTTGCACAGATTCACGTTCTAAAATTAACTCAAACTCCCCCTGTTCCCGTTCACCCTGTCCCTCAACCACATCAATCAAATAAATCGGATTTGAACTTTCGTCATTAATCACACTGTATAATGAATCCGGCGGGCGTGCCGCATCCAACGCAAGCACAATTTCTTCCTCCGTTGTTTCAAGCAAAGTAGCTAATTCCCCAACGGTAGGTTTATCCCCCTTGTCCTGTAACCACTTTTCTTCCGCTCTGTAAATCTGCATAGATAGTTCCTGCAGTTTTCTGGAAACTTTCAAAATGCCATCATCCCGTAAGAAACGCTTCACTTCCCCGCACATAGTAGGAACCGCATAAGTAGAAAAACATAACCCTAAACTTAAATCAAATTTTCGTACAGCCTTAATAAAGCCGATACTGCAAATTTGATAAATATCCTCAGTATCCATCCCACGGTTTGCAAAACGTTTGGCCACAAGACGAATCAGCCCTTCATTTTGCGTCAGTAGAATTTCCATTTTATTTTCATCGCCGTTTTGTACTTCTTTAATGAGCTGCATTGTGGCGGTACTATCCCCGCTTGCCATGCCAACTCCTTATTCAGAACGAAATACTTTTCTCAAAAAAACCTTTGTACCTTCTCCTGGTTTAGACTCTACATACATATCATCCGTGAATGTTTCCATAATCGTGAAGCCCATGCCGGATCGCTCCATTTCCGGCGCCGTTGTATATAAAGGTGCCCTGGCTTGTTCCACATCCTCAATTCCGCGTCCGAAATCTATAATAGAAATTTCGATTGTATCCGAATAGAGAACACATTCCATTCTCACGAAATTCTTTGCGCTCTTGCTATCTCCATAGGCATGTACAATTGCATTGGTAACAGCTTCACTTACTGCCGTACGCAAATCACTTAATTCATCAAATCGGGGATCTATCTGTGTGGCAAAAGCCGCTACGATGGATCGGGCAAATCCTTCATTGCTGGATTTCGCAGGAAACTCCACACTCATTCTATTAATTTCTTTCATACCGTTTACGCTCCCTTCACTGCTTCAGAAATCGTTCTGCACCGAGTAAAAAGGCGCATAACACCTGACATTTCCAATATTCGCAATACACTTTGGTTCTCGCAAATCAAACAAGCGCTTCCCCCGATAGCTTGTACAATCCGTAATCTTCCCATAAGCATACCGATTCCGGAGCTATCCATAAACGTCAACCCGGTCAAATCAAAAACAATGTTTCGAATAGGCGGTTCAATTAATTCCGGATCAATTCGACTTCGTATAATATCACAGTAATGATGATCCAGTTCTCCGCCTATACGGACAATCAAAAAAGTGCCCGCTTTGGACAATTCAAATTTCATACGCATTTCTCCTTCTTCTTATGTACAAAAAACACCTACGTAAAAAGTACGCAAGTGTTATCATACACATATTTCCCGGGAAATATCCGCAATTGGGAAATAATTCAGAAAAAAATTTATTGTTTTGGAATCAATTGCTCAAGCTTTCTTAAACGATGGGCAACCCCTGCTTTGCTCATGGGCGGTTGCATCATTTTACCCAACTCCGTAAGAGAAAGTTCCGGGTTCTCCCCCCGTAGAATTGCTGTACGTTGTAATTGTTCAGGAAGCTCTGTAAAAGCAGGCTGTTTCATAAACTGCTCAATGAGTGATTTTTGTCGAATACCGGCTTCAATCACTTTATTAATATTAGCATCGTCACAGTTTATCACACGATTACTGTCCTTGTTGCATTGCTTCAAAATCCGGGCATTCTCGTATTCCAACGCGCCTTTAACCGCACCTGTTTTGACCAAAAACGCCGTTACTTCATCTGCATCCTTTATGTACAGGACGAAGCGATTCTCCCGAATCGTGCCCTTTACGTAAATGCCGGTCAGTTCAAATGCCGCCATGCATAATTCATAGCAAACTTCATCTTTAAATACAATTTCCAAATGGGTGGGTTTCTCCGGTTCCGTAACGTATCCGCCAATCAAAAAACATCCCCGCAAAAAGGCGTTTGCTTTCCCTTCTTCCTCCATATGAAATACACCGCTCCATCGCGTTCTCACGGTATATTTAGGTGTAGTTCCGTTTCGATAGGAGAGCTGTTCCGGCACACCGCCACATCGGGTACACAAACCGGCAACGCGGTACGCCAATTCTTTGTTTCCGGTCTTCAGCGTCCCACCGGTCATCATATA
>JAZRHX010000216.1:0-1057 GCA_045644985.1 Clostridia bacterium
AAGAAATCTGACCTTCACCGGGTTTAGAACCCTCGCGGTTGGGGAAGTTTCTGGTGGTATGGCGAATACTAAATGCATTATTGGAAGGTACGTCGCCTGCACCAAAACAAGGACCACAAAACGCAGTACGAATCGTCGCACCGGCTGTCATCAAATCTGCAAGAGCACCATTCTTAGTAAGTTCCAAAGAAATAGGCTGGCTGGCTGGATATACAGACAAAGAGTACGCGCCGTTTCCAATAGACTGATTACGAAGCAAATTCGCCGCATAGCATATGTTCTCAAAAGTACCACCGGAACAACCTGCGATAACGCCTTGATCTACGTACATCTTACCATCACGGAATTTCTCCGTAAGTTTATATTCTTTAATCTTGCCCCCAAATTGCTCCATGGCTTTCTTCTCAGTTTCAGCCAAAATTTCAGGTGCATTATCTAAGAATTCACGAATCGTGTATGCATTGCTAGGATGGAACGGAAGTGCAATCATCGGCTCAATCTTAGAAAGATCGACCATTAAGCATGCATCATAGTAAGCACCTTCTGCAGGTTTCAAAGGACGGTAAACGTCTTCACGGCCGTGAACGGTTAAGTACTCCTTTACTTGATCGTCCGTTTCCCAAATAGAAGACCAACAAGTGGTTTCCGTAGTCATAACGTCAATACCAATTCTGTACTCCACAGACAAGTTTGCAACACCAGGACCTACAAACTCCATTACGCAGTTCTTCACAAAACCATCTTTAAACGTAGCCTTAATAATAGCAAGCGCAACGTCCTGAGGACCAACACCGGGTTTCGGGTTGCCGGTTAAGTAGATACAAACTACTTTCGGATCATTCACTTCATAAGGACGCTTCAAAAGCTGTTTAACCAATTCGGGACCACCCTCACCTACTGCCATGGTACCCAAAGCGCCATAGCGAGTATGGCTGTCAGAACCGATAATCATCTTACCGCAGCCCGCCATCATTTCGCGCATATACTGATGAATAACAGCTTCGTGAGGCGGTACGTAAATACCACCGTACTTTACCGCAGCAGAAAGGCCAAAGCG
>JAZRHX010000217.1:0-2735 GCA_045644985.1 Clostridia bacterium
CTGCCACCGTTCTCGATGCCCCAAAGCTTCGTTAAACTGGTTCCCCATTGAGTCTCCTCAGTTCCGTAGCCGGCAGCCGCGCCGCCTTCATACAATTGCTCATGGGCACAGTAAAGTGCATCGTGGATAGTGAGTTTATCGTCTTGATCTACATCTGTGACAGCAACTACATTGTGTGGGGACACAATGGTGCCTGTGTTATCTACAATGGTCATAAAAACCACCGTATCCGGTCCCTCCATTGCCATGGCGGGCAGCGCCGCCTGACATAAAAGCAGAAGAACCATTAAGAAAATCGCAGAACGTGTACGCATAATTAAATACCTCTCTTTTCTTAAATGTTCTTCCGGGTATGATAGGTTAAATGCGTACAGCAAAAACAAGACACCGCGTCAAGTGCCTTCCTTCAGCCACACTCCCCTTCCCGGAAATGTTCCGGCAATTACGCCGGTAGCTTATACAATTGCGGCGAGTATTCCGACTTAATGAGTCAAGCTCAAATTACGGTAATGGAGGTTGCGACGGACTTTCACCGAGATTCCCTCTGCTCCGCATTGCGAAGATATTGTCCCACAGCAAGTTTGGAAAGTCAAGAGGCGATTCAAATTGCCCCAAAAAAAAGACTGCCTCTTCTGCATATTCTGGCAGTAGAGGCAACCCTTGGAAAATATCTTCTCAATATTATTATTCGTTCACAGTTGTTTCCGGAACTTTAGCTTCAATGGCACTTCCGCAGGCACTGCAGAATTTCTCACTTGCCTTAGCAGCCTTGCCGCAGCCGGAGCAAACATAAACCGGCTTGGGTTCTGCAACCTTCTCTACAATAGCGCCGCCGCAAACGCCGCAGAACTTATTGCTTGCTTTAGATTTCTTGCCACATTGTCCGCAAACATATGTAACGGAAGGTGCATTCTCGTCAACCGGGAATTTCTTGGGAACCACAATCATTGCTGCAATCGCTGCACCTACCACAATAATTGTGATAAATAAACCGGCAGAGAAACGGAATCCGGCAGTCATGCCGAACATGCTTTCTGTATTGCTTGCAGTAAAGATAATCATAAAAATCAACAAGGCGACTTGAAGACCTCCGTAAACAAAGATACCTTTCTTGCCTAACTCTTTCAAATTCAATTTACCAAATTTATCGGTCAAATCTACAACATCAAAAGCTTTCAGCAAACCGATTGCGCCGATGGCAAGCAACACAATACCCAAAATCAAAATCAAAACTTGCACAAGGGAGCTCATAACACCGCCGAAATCTGTATCCCATAAGTCCATAACCTTGTAGCCGGAATAACCTTCGGACTTGTCATAGCCACCACCGCTTATAAACGCAGCAAAATAAGGAATCGCAAACAAAATGAATTGAAGCACACCTAAAGCTGCGCACAACGTATAAACTAAATTCTTCTTAATCGTATCTACCATAATAGATAACCTCCTTGAAATTTGTAGTTCCATTATGAAATATTTTTGCAAAAAAAGCAACACATTCTTGTAAAAATATTGCGTCCTCCCCTTATTTTTGTGTATACTATGGAAGGAGGAGGCGACCACGTGATATCCACAAGTCCTGTTCATTTAGAATATTTCACCGGCAGCCTATTTGATGCCGTTTCCCGGATTGCACAGCAATATCCCAAAGGAATTGCTTTTGACTTCATGGGAAACAGCGGCACTTATGAGATGTTGCTAGAAAATGCTCGGGCTTGCGCCCATGCTTTTATTGCCTTGGGACTGAAGCCGGGCGACCGAGTAACCCTTGCCCTCCCCAATTGTCCACAAGCCCTTTATTTGTTCTATGGTATTAACTTGGCAGGTGGCATCGCCAATATGATTCACCCTTTGTCCGCCGAACAAGAAATTGCTTTCTACTTAAACGATTCACAAAGTACCATAGCGGTTACATTGGATCAATTTTACCCAAAATTTCGGAGCATTTTACCGGAAACCTGTGTTCGAACGATAATTGTAACCTCGATTAAGGACGCACTCTCCTTCCCTATGACCCTGGGCTATGCCTTGACACAAGGGCGAAAGGTACCAAAAGTACCCAAGAACGAAGCACTCTCTTGGAAGGAGTTTCTGGAAAAAGGTAAGAGCATCCAAACCCAAATGCCTACCGCCAAAGCAGAAGAACCGGCGGTCATTTTGTACTCCGGTGGCACCACCGGTACCACCAAAGGAATCGTGCTTACCAATTTGAATTTCAACGCCCTAAGCCAACAGGTACGAGCAGCAAACCCTATGTTCGAGCCGGGAGATCGGATGCTTGCGGCGATGCCTATTTTCCACGGATTTGGTTTGGGCGTTTGTATCCATACTATGCTAACGCAAGGGGGACGGTGTGTGTTAGTGCCCCGTTTTACCCCGAAAAGCTATGCCAAACTCATTGGAAGATATCGCTGTAATTTTATTGCGGGCGTACCTACTTTGTTCGAAGCACTGCTCCGCCTGCCCGGGCTGGATAGTTTGGACATGAGCAGTTTGAAAGGCGTGTTCTCCGGAGGCGATTCTCTTTCTGTGGAGTTAAAAAAGAAGTTAGACCGATTTCTGTTTGAACACGGCGCTACCATTCAAGTGCGGGAAGGCTACGGCACTACGGAAACCGTGACGGCTTGCTGTTTAACCCCTTGGGATCGATACAAAGAAGGTAGTATCGGACTACCTTTCCCGGATACGTATATGAAAATTGTCGAACCGGGCACGAGCCGGGAGCTTCCTCCGGG
>JAZRHX010000218.1:0-4380 GCA_045644985.1 Clostridia bacterium
GTCGTTTCCTTCTCATATTCAGACCAAATACCCGTATCGGTATCCATCTGAACGTTGTTCTTCAAAACATTGGAAATAACAGTATTCGCTTCTTCATTGGGATAAACACCAAAGGTAACAATTTGTTCGGGCGCTGCCGTAGGTTGAGATTCAACTTTCGGATCTCCCCCGGTCGGTTTCCAATTGGTTTCCCCCTTCTCAATTTCAGCGCAGCCAACCATCGCCAAAGCAATCATGAGAATGACTAACAAGAAAGCTCCAAAACGCTTATTCATCTTCATACTTCGTTCCTCCTGAACATAAACTCCTGTAGAACTGTCACAAATCACATTTAAGTATACCCCTCGTATGGGGCTTTTGTCAAGACTTAGTCAAAGCGGATTACTTCAATTTCGTTAATCGCTTTATCCTCCATGGGCGCCAAATCCACCCGTTTTTCTTCTTCCTCAATTTCACTGAGCATCGGTCGCGTTTTAGGATGTTTCGGAGTGAACACCGTACAGCAGTCTTCGTAAGGTAAAATGCTGGTCTCAAACGTCCCAATTTTCTGGGCAATCGATACCACTTCCATCTTATCCATACCGATTAAAGGACGGTAAACCGGCATTGTAGCCGCCGCATCCGTGCAGTAAATCGCTTGCATGGTTTGGCTTGCCACCTGGCCTACACTCTCCCCGGTTACCAACGCCGAACAACCGTTCTTTCGCGCCAAGCGGTCTGCAATACGCATCATAGAACGACGAAGAAGCACTGTACCTAATTCGTCTCGGCACTTTTGGTGGATTTCCAGTTGGATATCCGTGAAAGGCACCACCATCACTTTCATGGGGCCGGTAAAACGGGATACCAAAGACGCCAGTTCCAGCACTTTCTCTTTCGCCCGTTCGCTGGTATAAGGATAACTGTAAAAATGTACGGCACAAATGCTGACACCACGTTTTCCGATCATGTAACCGGCAACAGGGCTGTCAATACCGCCGGAAAGCAGCAAACATGCTTTGCCGTTACAACCCGTGGGCATCCCGCCGGGTGCCGGCAAAATTTGGCTATATACGTAAGATTGCTCCCGCACTTCGATATAAATAATCACATCAGGATTTTTTACGTCTACAGTGAGCTCCGGGAAGGCATCCAAAATCCGCCCGCCTGCCTCTGCAGAGATTGCAGGCGAATTCAAGGGGAAAGTTTTCAAACCTCGTTTGGTTTCTACTTTAAAAGTACGAATCGTGCGATTCTCCATCTCCTGTTTCATTTGTGCCACAGCTTCCGCAAAAACCGCTTCTTCTTCCGAAGGCACCACAACCGCGGGGCTGACAGAAACAAGACCAAATACGCCGGTAAGACGCTCTAAGGCTTCGTCAAACACAAAAGTATCGTCTTCCGGTTCAATATAGAATCGGGATTGAGACCAGCGGACTTTCGCAGGGCCTAAATCCGAAATCATTTTACGAATATTCACCGCCAAACGACGTTCGAACACAGAACGGTTCAAACCTTTCAGCGCAATTTCACCAATTCTTGCCAGAATTACTCTCTCCATGCCAATCACCTTTCTTCTATTTGCGTTTACGGGCTGCAAACAAGTTACGCACTTCCCGGGTCAGAACACCCGCCGCGTAAACCGCCTGTTCTTCGGTACTCTCCGGAGAGAAACTAATCCGAATGGCACCGTCAATGACTGTATTATTGAATCCCATAGCCGTCAGCACAGGGCTTCTGTCCTTCTTGTGGGAGGAACACGCAGAACCTACGGAAACATACACGCCGTGGGCTTCCAGACTGTGCAAAAGCACTTCCGCCCCAAGCCCTGGGAAAGATACGTTCAGTACGTAAGGGGAACTTACGTCAAAGTCCGTAGTAAATACGTGGGTATGAATCTTCTCCCGGATGGCGTCAGTAAAAATGCTGCGAATCCGCTCTGCTTTCTCATAATGCTCCGTCATCTTAGGAAGAAGGGTGCTGACTGCTTCAGAGAAGCCACAAATAGCCGGCAAATTCTCCGTGCCGGAGCGAAGGCCGCTTTCCTGTCCCCCACCGGCGAACAAGGCTTCCACTTTCGTACCCTTCTTAATATACAAGAAACCGATTCCACGAGGTCCGTGTAGCTTGTGACTACTAACGGAAATCAAATCCACACCCATTTTACCTGCATTTACGGGAATCTTCCCGAAACTTTGCACGCAGTCGGAATGAATGAGCACGTCCGCCTTGACACGACGGCACACTTTGGCAATTTCGCCGATTGGCTGAATGGCGCCGGTTTCGCTGTTTACGTGCATAACGGACACAAGGACCGTATCGGGACGCATCATGGACGCCACTTTGCCGGGGTCCACCACGCCTTGGGCATTTACAGGAATGCGCTCTACCGTGTATCCTTGGGTCTCCATGGAAAGAGCCACTTGGGTCACGGAAGGATGTTCAATGGCGGAAATCAGAATATGTTTTCCCTTTCTGGGATTCGCCGGTAAAATGCCTTTAAATACCCAGTTGTTGGATTCAGTGGCACCGGAAGTGAAATAAATTTCTTTCTCCTGGGCCCCGATAGCCCCTGCCATCACCGTGCGAGCCGCTCTTAATTGTTTCTCTGCGTCAAATCCCATGCGATGTAAAGAGGAAGGGTTGCCATAATACCGCTCCATAGTTCTGGTCATCACGTAGATGACGCTATCCAGTGGCCGGGTGGTGGCGCTATTGTCAAAGTAATACGTGGTTCGGGCTTGTTCCCGCTTCTCATAGGCTTCAAACAAATCCGGGCGCTTCCGACGGGTTCGTTCCAAAGCTTGTTGGTGGCGCCATTGCTCCACGGTCTCATGATTGCCGGTGAAAAGTTCTTTGGGAACGCGTCGTCCCCCAATTTCCTCCGGTCTTGTATATTGGGGATGTTCCAGTAATAAATCCGTATGGGATTCATTGGAAGAGGCTTCTTCCGATGCCAGCACGCCGGGCACTAATCTAGATACGCAATCCACTAGTGCCATGGCGGGAATCTCACCGCCGGTGAGGACAAAATCCCCTAAGGAAATTTCTTCGTCAATAAAGTCCTCAATGACACGCTCGTCCATCCCCTCGTAGTGTCCGCAAAGAACCACAATATGCTCCTCTTTGGAAAGTCTTCTTGCAACACTTTGGGTAAGAGGCGTTCCTTGAGGAGACATATAGACTGTATAAGGTTTGCGTCCATTTCCAAAACGGGCGCATATATCATCATACCCACTGCGCACAGGCTGGTAGGACATCACCAGTCCGGGACCGCCTCCGTAGGGGTAATCATCGACTTTTCCCTGTTTATTTGTGGTATATTTCCGAATTTGATGGGCTTCAATCTGCAAGATGCCTTTCTCAATGGCTCTGGCTAAAATGCTTTCACTAAACGCCGCCCCGCACATTTCCGGAAAAAGGGTTAAAATATCAATTCTCATCGTTATTATCGTTGTTTAAGTAAACTTCTTTGAGACCCGGAAGCATCCGCACGCGAATAATTCCCTGCTCAACATCCACGTAGCGAACCACCTGTTTAATGGCAGGAAGCAACATTTGAATCTTGTCCGGGGTCATCACTTGATAAACGTCGTTGCCCCCTGTTTGGAGCACATCTGTTACTTTGCCCAGCAAGCTTTCTGTTCCGTCCTCCAGTTCTTCCATCACTTGGCAACCAATCAAGTCGCCGATGAAATAACTGTCTTTAGGAAGGTCAATCGCTTTTTCTCTTGGAATTTCCAACATAGATCCACGATACAATTCCGCTTGATCCCGATCATCGATTCCATACAAGCGAAGCAACACAAAGCCCCCGGAGACAATTGCGGAAATCACCTTATAATTTCGGGTCAATTCCACACCTTTCGGGGAATTCTTGGGCAATATTACCTTCACCTCATCCAATTTTGTAAAACGGATGGGGTGGTCTGTCAAAGGGCGCACCTTAAGTGCGCCTTTGACACCGTGAACACTCACGATCTCACCAATTAAAAATTTGTCCAGCAAAGTCTAAACTTCCTTTTCTTTGTTCTCTTACACGATGTCAATGTACACCGGTTTGGGATAGTTTCTGGAAGCTGCCTTGATAACGGTACGAAGTGCTTTCGCTACTTTACCGTCTCTACCGATAACCTTGCCCATATCGTCCTGTGCTACAGTAAGAACCAGACGAAGGCCTCTTTCGGTGTCTTCTTCCTCTACACGAACCTCGTCAGGATTATTTACAATCTGACGCACGATTGTTTCAAGAAACTCTTTCATAATAACCTCGTTTCACGGTAAGAGAGAATTAAGCGTTCTCCTTTGCCTTCTTAAGAATAACCTTCACGGTATCTGTAGGTTGTGCACCCTTCTTCATCCATTCTTCTGCCTTCTCCAAGTCAACCTTGATTTCAGCAG
>JAZRHX010000219.1:0-2138 GCA_045644985.1 Clostridia bacterium
ACCTGCAAGCATCGGACCGCCGGACACAAAAATCGTCGGGATATTCAAACGAGCCGCTGCCATCAACAGACCCGGTACATTTTTATCACAATTCGGAACCATAACCAACGCGTCAAACTGATGCGCAAGAGCCATAGCCTCCGTCGAATCCGCAATCAAATCTCTCGTAACAAGGGAATACTTCATACCGATGTGACCCATAGCAATACCGTCACAGACCGCAATTGCCGGAAAGACTCGAGGAACACCGCCTGCCATTGCCACGCCAAGCTTTACCGCTTCCACAATCTTGTCCAGGTTCATATGACCCGGTACAATCTCATTGTAGGAGCTGACGATACCGATTAACGGCTTATCCATCTCTTCCTTTGTCAAACCCAGTGCGTTAAACAGAGACCGATGCGGTGCCTGTGTTGCGCCCTTCTTCACTGCGTCACTCTTCATAAGTGATTCCACCTTTCTTCCTGATAGTTCTTTCCATCCCGCATCTCATGGCAGAATGTCATTGTTACTTCAGCTCAAATCAGTACAGTATTGTGTTAAAGTAACAAGTTCTTTTTAGTATAACAGAACCGCCTACAAAAGTCAACAATTTGTAGGCGGTTTACGGTTCATTGTTCGTCGTCTCACTTTTATTCTTAACAATTAGTAGGTTATCCATATAGCAGGGCACACAACATCCTTATATGTGGCTACGAAGTTGCCATTACAAGCGACAGATCCATTATCAAAAACTATCGCAGCACTAACATCATAGTTGCCAGGCGAGCGTAACCACCACCAACCATTACCGTAATACTTTTCACTTTCATTATACCATCCCCCCTGCGACTTGGCATATTCCGTTACCTGTGCTCTTCTGACAGGATCAGATGCATTCAAGTCTGGGGTGAAATATTTAGCTACTTCGTCGATACTTAACAAAAAAACCTTATCTCTCGTATCATTTCCGCCATCTGTTCCGTACACCGGATTATCCGCATTTACCACCAAAGTCTCTATAATACGCTCCCTTTCCATTTCGCTAAATGCAGCTTTGTAAAAGTCGTCATTCAACCAACTTCGCAACGTGCAGTTTTCCCACGTAACGCTTTCGTGTTTGTCATTGTACGGCTTGGCATCCAAGGCATACTTACTAAAAAGCAACGCCATTCCATCCTTCTTCTCAAGTACCAACCATTCAATATCTTCTGCTCCGTTTGCAAGATCATTATCCTGCTCATAAGATCCGAATGTGACATACTCTCCCACAGAGGCGTCATTGGCTTCCGCGCCTGTCAGAGTCCCGGTCGCCGTGCTACAGGCAGCAAACAATATAACCACAATACATAATACAAAACAAATATATACCTTTCTCATGGTGTATCTCCTTTTTTCCCTTTATTCCACATAAGTGTCATCAACAACGTCACCGGCAATACCACCGCCGCCAAAATTCCTTTCTTCAAGTCATCTCCCATTGCCGCGGACACTCTGCCCACCAAGGTTGGTCCCATGGAACAGCCCAAATCTCCCGCCAGTGCAAGAAGGGCAAACATTGCAGTTCCTCCTCTCGGAAGTCCTACTGCCGCCAGACTGAAGGTTCCCGGCCACAAAAGTCCTACGGAGAATCCGCAAATGCCGCAACCGATTAATCCCAACAACGGAAGCGGTGATAAAGAAATAATCAAATAACTTCCAAGACAAAGCAGCCCACAGAATACCATTGCGGCTCTAAGAGGCAACCTCTCTCCGATTTTACTGTACAATGCACGGGAGGTTCCCATGCAAATTGCAAAGAGCATCGGTCCCGCCAAGTCACCCAAGGTCTTACTGATATTCAGTCCTTTTTCCGCAAAGGCAGACGCCCACTGACTCACCGCCTGTTCACAGCTTCCCGCACAGAACATAAGCAATATAAATATCCAGAAAGCCTTGCCGGACACCAGCTCCTTAATGGACATGCCTTTATCCTCGTCAGATAACAGCTTTGCAATCGGCACTCTCAAAAATACAATACCGTTTACAAGCGGAACAACCGCCCAGATGATTGCAAGTACCTTCCAGTGTTCGATACCTACCGTCACAAAGAACAGCGTGGATAGCAGAACTACACCCACATGGCCCCAACAGTAAAAGGAATGAAGAAGACTCATGGC
>JAZRHX010000220.1:0-3810 GCA_045644985.1 Clostridia bacterium
GCTTCTGCAATACCCATATTGAAATGTCTCTCAGGATATACTTTCTTAAACGTATCGGTCTTGGTGGACTTAGAAAGGTCCGCGTCCAGAACGATTACTCTCTCATCTGCGCCGTATTGTGCAAGGGCGCTACCGTATGCTTCTCTTGTTGCTACTTTACCCATGATTTACGCCTCCTTTGCGATTTCCGCTTCAATCTCAGCAAGCTTTGCATCCAGTTCGCTGATTGCTTGATCTCTCTGCTCTTGGTTGGGAGCCTTACCGTGCCAGCCGTAGTCGCCCTCCATAAAGGAAACGCCTTTACCCTTAATATCGTGGCAAACAACGCAAGTAGGCTTACCGGATACCTTCTTAGCAGCTTCCAAAGCATCTTTAATAGCAGCGTGGTCGTGACCGTTAATAGCAATTACGTTCCAACCGAAAGCAACGAACTTGTCCGCGATCGGCTCGGGATTCATAACATCGGTGATGTTACCATCGATCTGAAGACCGTTGTAGTCAACGAAAGCCACCAAGTTGTCCAGCTTGTAATGAGCAGCAGCCATAGCAGCTTCCCAAACGAGACCTTCTTCAATTTCGCCGTCGCCCAAGATAGAGTATACGCGATAATCTTTCTTGTCAATCTTTGCAGCCAAAGCCATACCAACAGCAGTAGCGATACCCTGTCCCAAGGAACCTGTAGACATATCTACACCGGGAACATAGTCCATATTGGGGTGGCCTTCCAAGTAGCTGTCTACTTTACGGAATGTATTGAGGTCAGCCTCAGGGAAGAAACCCTTCAGTGCCAAAGTTGCGTACAGTGCAGGTGCACAGTGACCCTTAGAAAGAACGAAGCGATCTCTGTTGGGATCTTTCGGGTTCTTGGGATCTACACGCATCTCATCAAAATAAAGTGTAGTCAAAATGTCAGCACAAGAAAGAGATCCGCCCGGATGTCCGGAGTTTGCGGAGAATACCTCATCAATGATGTGCTTACGGATGATTGTAGCTTTCTTCTGTAAATCAAGCATCTTCAACTTATCCATCGTTTAATTCCTCCAATTTATATTATTATTGTAAAATATTATCTTAACCAATCTGCAAGTTCTGCAAATCAGCTTACAACCTTAATTAGTTTCTGGACTCAATGGCAGAAATCATATCCACCCGAGTCTGATGACGACCGCCTTCAAATTCTGCGTCAATCCAAGCATCTACAATCATCTTTGCAAGTTCAGAACCCACAACGCGAGCCCCGAAACAAAGCACGTTGGAATTGTTATGCTGTTTAGATAACTTTGCGGAGAAAGGCTCCGAACAGCAGCAAGCACGGATTCCGTTTACTTTGTTGGCTGCAATGGAGATTCCAACGCCGGTACCGCAAATCAAAATACCCCGCTCACATTCCCCTTTTGCAACCGCATTAGCAACTGCTTCCGCATAATCCGTGTAATTACAGGAAACATTCTCATTGGTGCCAAAATCTTTGACTTCAATGCCTCTTGCTTCCAAATGCTTCTTAATGATCTCTTTCAGCTCAATGGCTGCATGATCATTTCCTATAGCATACATTCGCACAACCTCCTCAAGTCTATAATGGCAGTCCACTACCGATTTAACATTATACACCTTTGCAGAAAAAAAATCTACAGCAAATTTCCCCGTTTCTTGCAAAGAAAGGAATAAGTGTATATAATATAAAGCGGTGATTTTTTCTATGAAGAAGACCAAACATTTGAGAAAAGATAATATGCAAGCACCCTTTCGTCCCAAGCGCAGAAAAGCCAATACTGTACGTCTTGTGACTATGATTGTGATGTTTTTAATTCAAGCAGGCTTTTTGATTGGAAGTCTTTATTATTTCAACGTATTTGCATTGTCCTTTTATATATTGTTTCAAATTCTAGGCGCGGTCACCGCTATTCGAGTTATGGCTACGAACCAAAATCCGTCCTACAAAATTGCATGGATTTCCATGATTCTTGCAATTCCTTTCTTGGGTCTTGTTTTTTACAATATATGGGGCGGCGCCAGAAACCCCAGAAGAATTAAACGGCGCGTTCCTATTTTAAAGAAAATGCCGCTCCCGGATTCAGAGAGAAGCCAAGCCGATTTCGAAAAGCTTTCCCGAAAATATCCTTTTCAAGCACAAATTTCACAATATCTTACTCTGTCCGGTTTTCCACTCTACGGGGATACCGATACAAAATATTATGCGTTAGGCGACACCTTCTTCCCCGCATTGTTGGAGTCCGTTGGAAATGCCAAGAAATTTATTCTTTTGGAATTCTTTATCATTTCAAAGGGGCAAATGTGGGATGCATTATATGCCGCTTTATGCGAACGAGCCGAGGCGGGTGTAGAGGTCAAAGTATTGTACGATGATTTAGGCAGTATGACAACCTTGGACAAGTCTTTTGCGCAGAAGATGTCCAGAAAGAATTTGCAGATTGCAGTATTTAACCCGGTAAAGCCACTTCTCAGCAACTTCCATATTAATTATCGAAATCACCAAAAGATTTGTATTATTGACGGAACGATTGGATATACGGGTGGCGTCAATATTGCAGATGAATACATTAACCTGGTTGATGCCTTTGGGCATTGGAAAGATTCCGGCGTTCTTTTAGAGGGACCCGGTGTACGAAGCATGACTGCCATGTTCTTACAAATGTGGTACTACGCTCGGTATAATCGCAAAAATGAAGAAATCCAAGATTTTGAAAAATATTTTCCAAAATATACTACTTTTAAATCGAAGAATGATACTTCCGGCTTTGTACAACCTATCTGCGACGGCCCACTAAACGCCGATAACAATCCCATGGAGTATTTATATATGCATATGATTAATAACGCGCGGAAATACATTTATATTACAACGCCATATTTGGTGCTGGACAACGAAATGATTACAGCGCTGTGTTTGGCAGCCCGCAGCGGGGTGGATGTACGCATTATGACGCCGGGGGTACCGGATAAGAAATACGTATTTGCCTTGACCCGATCTTTCTACGGACGTCTTTTGAAAGCCGGTGTGCGAATTTTTGAATATGAGCCGGGATTCCTCCATGCCAAGAATGTTGTTTGCGATAATGAAACGGCATTAGTCGGCACGGTAAATATGGACTTCCGTTCTTTCTATATGCACTACGAGAATGCGGTTTGGACCTGCGGTACGCCTGTGGTGCAGGATTTATATAAAGACTTTATCCAAACCCAAGAGGTTTGCCGAGAAATTTTGTACGAACAATGGCGCAAACGCCCCCGGTGGTACAAAATCATCCAGTCTTTTTTAAATATATTCGCCCCTATGCTGTAAGGAATCAATCAAGAACATTTTACCCGAAAGGATTTGCAGAGCATGAATTTAGAATATTCAATCGTAGGAATCGCCAAAGGATCGGAGAAAGATTTTGTTGCACTTTACGAGGCATTGCGTGTTCGCGTCTATGCGGTGGCGTTAGCCACGGTGAAAGACAAGTCTTTAGCCCGTGAAATTGCTGTTGAAATTTTTCGGCGCATTAAAACGCATGCGCCTACTTTTGATACGGAATTAAGTGCAGAGTATTGGATTATAGATATGGTGCGGCAATTGAGTTTGAATGCTTTAAAGGAATACGCCATTCGGCAAGGAATTTCCCCAAGCGCCATCGCTGACAACGCCTCTGCACTAATCCTCAAAACACTTTCGGGGCTAAAGAACGAGCGGGGCTTATTACTCACAATGGAAGCCGTCACCAATCTTTCCGGCAAGGATATTGCCACGTTGTCCGGTTTCTACCGAAGTTCTGCCATACAGGAGATGCGACGGGGTCTTTTGGAACT
>JAZRHX010000221.1:0-2743 GCA_045644985.1 Clostridia bacterium
GCTGCCGCTGAGAGCGCAGGCTTTAAGAACTTAAAGGGTCACAGAAGTGTAGGTGGCATGCGTGCATCCATCTACAACGCTATGCCGGAAGAAGGCGTCTATAAACTGGTTGAGTTTATGAAGGCTTTTGAGAAGAATCAATAATAGACCGAAATCTTGCTCAATCGTCTGAGTTATGGTATGATAAAGGGCAAGAAGATAGATAGAAAGAAGGAGTGAAAGCGTATGCTGAATAAGAATGATTATAAACAATTTAGTGAGAAGATGGACCGTACCGTGGAGGTTTTGAAAGAACAGCTCAATACGGTGCGTGCGGGTCGTGCAAATCCTGCAATTTTGGATAAACTCACAGTCAGCTATTATGGCGTCGACACCCCTATCGCTCAGGTTGCGGGTATTTCTGTACCGGAGGCGCGTTTGATGGTGATTCAGCCTTGGGATGGATCTGTTTTGAAAGAAATCGAGAAAGCAATTCAAATGTCCGACATCGGTATCAATCCGGTGAATGATGGTAAGTGCTTGAAGTTGGTGTTCCCGCCTCTTACGGAGGAGCGGAGAAAGTCCTTGACTAAGCTTACAAAGCAGTATGGTGAAGATTCTAAGACAGCGGTTCGTAATGTGCGCAGAGATGCTATTGAGTATTTCAAGGGTCTTAAGAAGAAATCTGAAATTACTGAGGATGAACAGAAAGATGCAGAGAAAGAGGTTCAGAATATTACAGACCGTCACGTACTGCAAATTGATAAGGCCGTAGCGGAGAAGGACAAAGAATTGATGGAGATCTGAGAATGAGCGAAGAGAATCAGATTGTCCAAACGACAGAAATTCAGGATGGCGGGGCACCAACGATGGTGCCGCGCCATATTGCGGTTATTCCGGATGGAAACAGACGATGGGCAAAGCAACGGGGCTTGCCCACGATTTCCGGGCACAAAGAAGGTGTAGAGAACTACCGCCGTCTGCTGGCTGCATGCGCAGAAAGAGGCATTCGGTACGTAACTTTTTACGCATTTTCCACAGAAAATTGGAAACGTTCCGAGAAAGAAGTTCAAGGCTTAATGCGTTTGATGCTTCAATATATGCGGAATTTCGACCGAGTGATGGGAAAGAATAAGAGTAAGATTCGCTTTTTGGTTGCCGGGGATCGAAGCGCGCTTTCTAAAGAATTACAGGAGGGTATTGCCTCCATTGAACAAGAAACCGCAGGCAATACGGATCTGACTGCCGTGATTTGTATTAATTACGGAGGGCGAGATGAAATCGTTCATGCTGCCAGGACCTTGGCAGAAGACGTGGCGGCGGGACGGTTAAATCCGGAAGGGATTACAGAAGAACGTTTTAGCGCTTCTTTATATACGGATTTACCGGATCCGGATTTGCTGATTCGTACCAGCGGCGAAGAAAGAATCAGCAATTTCCTTTTGTGGCAACTGGCGTATGCGGAGTTTTATTTTACTCCCGTATATTGGCCGGATTTCTCGGAGAAGGAATTAGATGAGGCGATAGGTACATACAATAATCGGCAAAGACGATTTGGGAATTAAGAACGATAACGAACGCAAAAGGTGGAGACGAAATGAAGACGAGAATATTATCTGCGTTGGTGATTATTGCACTGGGCATGACTTGTGTAGTGGTGGGAGGATACGTGCTGGCGGCACTGGTGCTTTTTATAGCGGCAGTGGGCTTACATGAGTTTTATAAAGCATTTGAGCATAAAGGTTATCGACCGGCTTACACCATCGGTTATCTTTACGTTGGCTTGCTCTTCCTACAAGTGATCAGCGGCTCTGCTACCATGACAAGCTTGTATTTCCCAAAAGTGGAGGCGATTGCACATATTAACTGGTTCCCGCTGATTCAGTTGCTGATTATTTTATCCTTGTTGATGGTCAACGTGTTTAAACATGATAAATATAATATGGCAGACAATGGAATTACGCTGTTTGGCGGCTACTATGCGGTATATTTATCCAGTTTCTTCCTTTCTGTGCGTCAATTAGATGGTGGCAAGGGTGGTTTATACTTGTTCATTCTCGTTATACTGGGGTGCGTTTCTGCGGACACTTTTGCGTATTTTATTGGAACAAAATTTGGAAAGCATAAATTAATTCCGGCGGTTTCCCCCAAGAAGAGTGTGGAGGGCAGTGTGGCTGCTTTTGCGGGTGCTGCCTTGATGTTGGCGATTTATGGTTTCATTATGATTCAAACCGGCGTGTTTACCGGTGTGCGATTACTCCATTACCCCATTTTGGGCGTCATTATCGGTGGACTTGCGCAAATCGGAGATTTGGCAGCTTCTGCGGCAAAACGTTACACCGGCGTGAAAGATTTCGGGAAATTAATCCCCGGTCATGGCGGTATTTTAGATCGAATTGACAGCTATATTTTTGTATTTCCCATTGCTTATTACTATTTGGCTCTGGTGGTGTTGCACTGATTTTGCGCTGAAGGGAGGATGTACCTATGAAACGTATCGGTATATTAGGTTCAACCGGTTCTATCGGCACACAAACTTTAGCGGTGGTACGGGAACTGAATGCAAGACCTGAAACAGAGGCAAATCCCCATATTCAAATTTGCGCTTTGTCTGCAGGCAGAAATATTGAACGTCTTGCGCGGCAGGCTATTGAATTTGACGTTCCTGTCCTTTGCATTGAGCGCGAAGAAGATCGGCAACAGTTGCAAACGCTTTTGGGTGACAAACAAGCAGAAATATTGGTAGGGGGAGAGGGTCTTTGTC
>JAZRHX010000222.1:0-9206 GCA_045644985.1 Clostridia bacterium
CATCTTGAAGCTTTGCGGTGTGTTGAGTACAGTGGCAGGTTGGGCGTCTATTGTGGCAATTTCCTTGTTCTTTAATGGGATTATTTTATTGATATTGGGTATTATCGGAAGTTATATCGGGCGAATTTACGAAGAAGTAAAGGATCGTCCCTTGTACGTTATTCGAGAGAAGATTAATTTTTAATGAAACATAAAGTTTTCTTACTTTGCAGTCTTGTATTGCCTTTGCTTGCCCTAATTCTGTTTTTGTGGTCTTCCGGTGGCTTTGCTATGATGGGATCTTTGGAGGATTTCCGCGCTTACGTAAATGGTTTTGGGGTTTGGGCATACTTGATTTACTGGCTGGTACAATTTATGGCTGTGGTGGTTGCGCCCATCCCGGGTAACGTTGTTACGGTGGCAGGGGGCATTATGTTCGGATTGATTCCCAGCATTCTTTTGAGCCTTACTGCCAATTACGCCGCATCGTTTTTGGTGTTTGGATTATGCCGTCTTTTGGGCAGATCCTTTACCCAAAAGCTTTTGGGTAAACACAGTGCCAATAAGTACTACGAGCTGTTTACTAGAAAGAGAGATGCCTTTTTATTTCTGACAATTCTATTTCCCTTCTTTCCGGATGATATGATTTGTATGCTGGCGGGTCTTACGGAGATCCCGTTCTCTCGGTTCGCGATTATTTTGGTCATTGCAAAGCCCTGGGGACTGATTGTTTCCAGTGTCTTAGGTGCAGTAGGGTTGGAATTGCCGCTTCCTGTTTTGGTCATATTAGGTATTGCCTGTATTGTAATTTTTGTATTGGGTTTGAAATACGGAGATCGTATAGAGTTATTCTTACGAAAGAAGTTTGGAAAGGTGGATATAGACGCATGAAAACAATTGCGGTTATTACGGGCGCGTCCAGTGGAATGGGACGTCGCTTTGCTGAAACGATTTATGAATATGGAACGAATTTGGATGAAGTATGGATTATTGCGCGCAGACTAGATCGACTGAATGATGTGAAGACACCCTATCCGGTTCGACCTCTTTCTTTGGATTTAACTAAAGCTGAGGATTTGGCGCGTTATGAAGCCCTTTTGAAAGAGGAGGCGCCTTCTGTGGCACTTTTGGTAAATGCCAGCGGATTTGGTAAATTTCAAGCTACTATGGAAACGCCTTTAGAAGAGAATTTAGGCATGTTGGATTTAAACTGTAAGGCACTGATAACGATGTGCCAAATGACCGTGCCGTACATGGCGTCTAAAGCACATATTGTTAATATTGCTTCCGTGGCAGCCTTCCAACCGGTACCGTATATTAACGTGTACGCGGCAACAAAAGCTTTTGTTCTCAGTTACAGCCGGGGTTTGTTCTGCGAACTTCGCTCAAAAGGGATTGGGGTTACGGCCGTTTGCCCTTTTTGGACCAAAACCGAGTTTTTTAATCGTGCGGTGAATGCAGGACAGGATGCGGTTGTTAAGAAATATACGGCGATGTATGCGCCGGAACAGATTGTTCGGCGTGCATGGCGAGACGTAAAGAAAGGCCGCCAAGTCAGTAAATTCGGATTTGTTGCCCGTGGGCAGGCGATGTTAGCAAAGCTGCTTCCCCATCGTTTTGTGATGTGGTATTGGATGCGGCAGCAGAAATTATGATTTGCGTCATTGCGCAAATAAAGGAGTCGTGTCTATGTGGGAAACAATTCTTGTAATTGCATGTATTATTTTGGCGGTGAGCGGTGCGATTGCTTATATAATTAAGACTAGAAAAAGCGGGAAATCTTGCGTTGGTTGTCCTTGTCAGGGAGAATGCTCCTCGCGCACTTGCAGCAAAGGGAAGAATGAGAAAAATTTTTCAAAAAACAGTTGACAAACGGTCCGAGATAGTATAGAATTGACAAGCGTTCTTGCCAGATGCTTCAAACTTGGTACGTTTGGTGAGAATTTACGGCGGTATAGCTCAGCTGGCCAGAGCGTCCGGTTCATACCCGGCAGGTCGTAGGTTCAAATCCCACTACCGCTACCATATGGCCCCTTGGTCAAGAGGTTAAGACATCGCCCTTTCACGGCGGCGACACGAGTTCGATTCTCGTAGGGGTCACCAAAAAATCCCGCACCATCGGTGTGGGATTTTTCCTTTCTTGAGAATAGGTGGGCAATTGCCCTATATTCAGATATCTGCTATAATTCTATTTGTATGGAACGATTTAGAGAAGAACTGGCCAAAGTCCCGGAGAAACCCGGCGTATATATTATGCGAGACGAGGAAGATGGCGTCCTTTACGTGGGTAAAGCCGTTGTCCTTAAGAATCGTTTACGCTCTTATTTCCAGAACACACCCCATAGTCAAAGAATTACGGTGATGATTTCTAAAATTCATCGCTTCGAATATATCGTCTGCGATAGCGAATACGAGGCGTTGCTCCTTGAGAATAATCTGATTAAGAAATATAAACCCAAATATAACGTCCTTCTGAAAGACGACAAAGGATTCCCGTATATTAAAGTGACGGTAGGCGAGCGTTTCCCCAGAGTGATGCTGGCAAGAAAGATTGAGAAAGACGGGGCGAAATACTTTGGTCCCTATTTCAGCGGGTGGACGGTGCAGCAGACATTAGAAGCAATAAAGAATATTTTACCCTTGCGTCCTTGCAAGAAAAAAATTCCGAAGAACCCCCACGACCGACCCTGCCTCAACTACCATATTGGCTTGTGCAAAGGGGCCTGTTGCGGCAAAATTTCGGAACAGGAATATCAAGTTTTGGTGGATCAAGTACTGGATTTTCTTTCCGGCAAACAAGAGGCGGTAGCATCTCAATTGCGCCATATGATGGAAGATGCGGCAACTCGCTTGGAATTTGAATTGGCGGCTGCTTATCGGGAACGGTTGAAAGCCTTGGAACGTCTTCAAGAGAAACAGAAGATTTCCCTTCTTTCCGAAGACGATTTCGATGCCGTTGCTGTGGCGCGGAATCAAGTGGACGCTTGTGTGCAGATTTTCTTTGTCCGGGGTGGAAAAGTCCTGGGTAGAGAGTATTTTATCTTTGAAGGTGCCGGTGAAGAAGCCCCGGGGGAGATTTTGACCGCCTTTATACAACAATTCTATAACGAACACCAGTACGTGCCCCCAAAAGTATACGTGGGTGAAACGCTGGAAGCTGAAACACTTTCCGGGTGGCTCACGGAGCTTCGGGGACGGAAATGCGAAGTGCTCTATCCTCAGCGTGGGGACAAGCGGAAGATTTGCAATCTGGTGCGGGAAAATGCGGAAATTGCACTCTTAAACCGAGAGAAATCTATAATGACCGGTATCTCGGGAGATGCGGAATACAAAACCCTGTCTCGTTTACAGGAAATCTACGACCTACCGGTGTTCCCGGAGCGAATTGAATCCTACGATATCTCCAACTTGGGGGACAGCGAAATCAATGCTTCTATGGTGGTTTTTGTAGGAGGCAAGCCCGCCAAAAGCGAGTATCGTTTATTTAAAATGAAACAAGTGAAGACCCAGAGCGATACGGACTCTATGGAGGAGACGCTCACGAGGCGTTTCACTCGGTATCAAGAGGGGAGTAAGGGCTTCGAGGTGCTGCCGGATTTGCTGCTCATTGATGGCGGCGTGGGGCAGATGAGCGCAGTTTCAAACGTGCTGGGTAAAATGAATATAAATATCCCCATGCTGGGTATGGTGAAAGATGACCGCCATCGCTCTCGGGCACTTCTTGGGACAGTGGGGGGACAATACCGGGAATTCAACTTGAAAGAGGATCCGGGCATTTGGCGCTTGATTACCGCAGTACAGAATGAGACCCACCGAGTGGCGGTCTCATACAACCGGAAACTCACTTCGATGCGATATCGCCGCACGGCTTTGGATGAAATCAAAGGTTTGGGGGATAAACGGAAACTGGATTTACTGCGACATTTTGGCAGCATTGCCAAGATTCGAGAGGCGTCACAAGAAGAATTGATGCGAGTTCCGGGACTGGGGAAGAAAATAGCAGAAACGGTGTATCAACATTTTCGCGGGGAATGATATTATGGGCAACAAATTGAATCAAATGATGCAAAAGGGTATTGGAATGGGTTGGTCCGTATTTGCGGGTCTGATTCTGTTTCTTTTGGTATGTTTTGCAGGTAACGTAAATTATATGGGAAAGAGAGAATTTGTGCTTTCCTATGGGATTATTCTACTTCTGGGTATGGTTTTCGTATTGGTAGTTGCTATGGTGTATATTCGCCATAGAAATGCGGTTGACCGTTTTACAAATAGAATGCCCCGCTGTGCGATTTGCATTTTATCCTGCGTACTATTTTTTATTCAACTAATTGTATTTTATAATATCTATTTTGAAACCGGTTGGGATTCCGGGTACGTGGTTTCCATTGCCCGCAGGATTGCAGCGGGAGAGGAAGGCTTTACGGCTTGGTATTTTGGCCGTTATCCTAACAATTTTTTCCTTGTGTGGTTCTATGGCTTTGTGTTTCGCATCATGTCTTGGCTGGGACTGGGCGCGTGGGATGGATTTGCGATTGTTACATTACAATGTGCTTTATCTTGTCTTTGCGGATATTTACTGTACAAATTTATAGCGGATTTTGCCAACAATACGGTGGCAATCGCTGCGTGGTTTATATTTGCTGTTCACATAGGTTTAAGCCCTTGGATGGTGGTGCTGTATTCTGATCCGTTGGCACTTTGTTTTCCTATGATTTTGTTGCGCCTTTATCAGTTGACTGGGAACGGCAGATTTGTGTGGTTGAAATGGGTAGGTATCGGCATCTTTTCTTATATTGGTTATAAAGTTAAACCGCAAATTGCAATAGTGTTTATTGCAATTATTTTAATAGAAACGATTGGATTTATACAAAAAGTAAATAAGAAAACCGTGCAATCTTTCTTGGGAAAGTTATGTACTTGTGGTGTTGGTGGTTTGGCAGTGATGTTGCTGTTTACCCGGTTGCTTTTGCCTTCTTTGCCATTTATTTACAATAATGAAACGGCTTTTGGGATTCCACATTACTTTATGATGGGATTAAACACCACCTCCCAAGGAGGATATGCCCAGGATGACGTGGATTTCTCTAATTCTTTTTACACGGTAGAGGTACGGAATGTACAGAACCTACGCATTGCCGCCCAACGATTGCGCACCCTGGGTCTTAAAGGACTTACTGTTCAGTACGCAAGGAAAGTTTTAATCAATTACGGAGACGGAACTTACGCGTGGAGTGGAGAGGGGACGTTTTATCAAACCATGTTTGAAGACCGCAATTCGGTTCTGTCGCCTGCCTTGAAAAACATCTACTATAGAGATGGAACGATGCATCCTCAATTCCAATTCGTCCAACAGTTTATTTGGTTTATTTTGCTTGCGGGTTCTGTAGGTGTGGGATTATTTTTCTTTAGAAATCGAACGTTTCCTTCGGGATTGGTTGTTCCGCTTGCGCTGATGGGACTAACGGTTTTTATTACGGTTTTTGAAGCACGTGCTCGCTATTTATTTGCGTTTAGTCCGTTTTTTATTATTGCCGGCGCATTGGGTTGGATTGGAATTGCGCAGACTGTACGAAACCTCATACGTAAGAAATCCGTTATCGCGCCTCAATATCAATCTTCGTAACGTTCTCTAAGCATCTTCCGAGAAAAACACTACCCAGTTCGGCAAATTTCTCTATGCTATCGCTGGTGAAGAAGGATACTTTGCCTCGTTCGCAGGTGGCTGTTGCAATATCTTGCTCCGTGAGTACCGCCTGCACTTCTCGTGCAACTTCTAATGCGGAATTTACCAGCGTAACGTCCGTGCCCATTTCTTTCTGAATGACAGACTGCAACAAAGGGTAATGGGTACAACCTAGTACCACTGTATCCACCTCTGCGTCTTGCAAAGGCTTCATATAATCCCGCACCGTAAGGGCGGTAACCTCTCGGTCCCACCAACCTTCTTCTACCAAGGGTACGAACAGGGGGCAGGCTTTACCGAAATACGTAGCCGGTTGATCCGGTATTAAATGCGCGGCAGCAGCTTGAATGGCCCGCTCGTATACACCGGAGGAAATGGTGGCGGGGGTGCCGATTACACCAATCCGACCGGTCTTGGATACCCGAACGGCAGCCCGAGAACCGGGGCCTACCACTTCTACGATGGGCAACGTGTAATGCTTTAATACTGCATCTAAACTGCAGGCGCTGGCGGTGTTGCAGGCAATGACGATCATCTTTACTTCGTGTTCCAAAAGGAAGTTGATATCCTGGAAGGTGTACTTAAGCACGGTCTCCCGAGACTTGGTGCCGTAAGGCGTCCGTCCGCTGTCGCCAAAGTAAACCAAGGACTCGTTGGGAAGTAGTTCCTGCACGGCTTTCAATACCGTGAGGCCGCCCAAACCGGAGTCGAAAATACCAATGGGTCTGTTATCACTCATGGCAACACCTCTCGTGTTCTTCTTTCCGTTGGAATGCCAGTTCGATCAAACGATCTAATAGTTCTGAATAGGAAAGACCGCTGGCTTTCCATAGCTTGGAATACATACTGATATCTGTAAAACCGGGAAGCGTGTTGATCTCGTTGAGTAGAATAGTGCCGTCTTTCTTATAGAAGAAATCCACACGGGAAAGACCGGTACCGTCAATGGCTGCAAATGCTTTTCGTGCGTATTCTTGAATCTGCGCCAGTGCCTCTTGTGGAATTTCTGCCGGGATCACGGAGTAACTGGAACCGCTTTGGTATTTATCTTCGTAATCATAGAATTCTTTAGAAGGCACAATCTCACCGGGTACTGCAGCTTGTGCGTCATCCAAACCAAGCACGGCACATTCAATTTCCCGACCGTCCACAAATTCCTCAATCAGAATCTTTCGGTCGTAGCGTGCTGCATCGATTAAGGCTTCGTGAAGTTCTTGGGGAGTCTTCGCTTTCCGCACGCCCACGGAGGAACCGGAATTAGAAGGCTTTACGAAGCAGGGGTAGCCCAGCTTCTCTTCTACTTGTGCGTCGTAGGCAGCCGCATTCTGTAAAATGGTCTTTCTGTATGCTACAAGATGCTTACATTGGGGAATTCCCGCATCTGCAAAAAGCACTTTGGCATATACTTTATCCATGCCGGCAGCGGATGCAAAAACATTACATCCCACATAGGGTAAATTCAGCAACTCCAACAATCCCTGAACCGTTCCGTCTTCTCCATTTAAACCATGAAGTACAGGGAGGACTGCGTCGCAGGATTGAAGTACACGAAGACCTGCATCCAAGCGACAACAAGCGGATTGAGACTCCCGGATAAAATGATTCTCGAAACATGCTTCCGTTTCCCAAGATACATCTTTCAATTTCTCGGGGCTTCCGTGGTAGGGGAGCCAATGACCGTCTTTGGTAATGCCGATCATCTCGATATTATATTTCGAAGAATCTAAATTCCCAATAATGGAAAATGCAGAAATACACGATACCTCGTGTTCTGTAGAACGCCCTCCAAACAAAACTGCCAACTTCATAAACCGAAATCCTCCCAGGGAAAAAATCACTCTTACCATTATATACCTTTACCCGCAAAAATACAATGTTTTTTAACATTTCCGGAAGAATAAACCACTTGATTTTTACCCCCTGTATGTTATAATGTTTACAGACTCGGAGATTTAGAATAACCCCCGGGTCTTGTTTCACGCTGTAAATCAAATGATGAATATTTTGAAAGAGGTGCAGAATTTATGGGTAGAAAGATTACGGTTATTGGTGCCGGTAGTGTTGGTTCCACCATCACGTACACCATGGCAGTAGAAGCGATTGCTTCTGAAATTGTATTGATTGATATCAACGAAGAGAAGGCAAAGGGCGAAGCAATGGATATTCGCCAAGGTATGCCTTTCAGCTCTTCCGCAACGATTTATGCGGGTACGTACAGTGATGCAAAGGATTCCGATATCGTTATTATTACTTCCGGTATTCCTAGAAAGGCCGGTCAATCCAGAATTGATCTTGCGCAGACGAATGTAAACGTTATTAAACAAATTGCACCTCAGATTGTGAAATATGCGCCGAACGCAATTTATATTCTGGTAAGTAATCCGGTAGACGTTCTTACTTACGTATTTATGAAAGTTTCCGGTATTCCGGAAAATAGAATTATCGGCTCCGGTACGATCTTGGATACTTCTAGACTTCGTTCCAGAATCGGTGAGTATATCGGTATCAGTGAGAAGAACATTCACGCATACGTATTGGGTGAACACGGCGACAGTTCTTTCGTTCCCTGGTCTTGTGCACAGGTTGGTTGCGTAAATTTGATGGATTACAGAAATAACTTTAAGTACACCAATGAGAAATTCCCTGAATTGGATACGGAAGAGATTGAGAACTACATTCGTACGTCCGGTGGTCAGATTATTGCGCGTAAGGGTGCTACGTTCTATGCAGTTTCAATTTCCGTATGTCACGTTGTAAAGTGTCTGTTGGGTTCTGCGAAGACTGCCATGACGGTTTCAAATATGATGCACGGCGAGTACGGCATTGAGGACGTATGCTTGAGCATCCCGTTTATTATCGGTTCCGACGGTGTTTGCGGACATTTGCTTCCCAACCTTACCGGCAGTGAAATCGGCAAGCTTCAGCACAGCGCAGAAGTTTTGAAGAACGTTATTAAGCAGGTTAATATTTAAGTAGAAGGAGAGAACGGAAATGACGTACAGTTATTATCCCGGGTGTACGCTGAAGACCAAAGCCAAAGATTTAGATCATTACGGTCGTCTTTGCGCAGAGGCATTGGGTATCACCTTGGAAGAAATTGATGAGTGGCAGTGTTGCGGTGCTGTATATCCCCTTGCTCAAGATGAGATTGCAACCCGTTTATCTTCTGTTCGTACATTGATGGCGGCTCGGGACAAGGGTCAGGCATTGATTACACTTTGCTCTGCTTGTCACCACGTATTGACCCGTGTCAACAACGACATGGCAAGCAACGACAATATCCGGACGAAAGCAAATAACTATTTGCAGCCCGCGGTTCCTTACGCAGGCGAGACACGGGTATTGCATTATTTGCAGATGCTCAAAGAGTGCGTAGGTTTTGATGAACTTAAGAAGAAGGTCGTAAAGCCTTTGACCGGCAGAAAAATCGGTGCTTACTATGGCTGTATGATTTTGCGCCCTGCAAAGGAAATGGCATTCGACAATCCGGAGAATCCCACGATTATAGAAGAATTTATTAAAGCACTGGGCGCGGAGGCAGTTG
>JAZRHX010000223.1:0-1209 GCA_045644985.1 Clostridia bacterium
ATATCGAATACAATGGGCTTAAGGAGGCATTTATGCATACGTGTACACCATTTTTTAAAAGTTTAATTGACCAGGACACTGCACCCATCGTGATTTGTGATATGGAGTCCATGGTGGTCTATATGAATCCGGCGGCGATTGCCCGATACAAGGTGGATTTGACCGGAAGAAGTGTGAAGTCCTGTCATCCCAAAGAAGCTAACGAGAAGATTGACCGGGTGCTGGATTGGTTTCGAAAGGACAAGTCCCATAACTGTGTGTACACTTTCCGCAATGATCAGGAGAATAAAGACGTTTACATGATTGCCCTTCGGGACGACGAGGGGAATTTGATTGGCTATTATGAGAAACATGCTTATCGGGATCGAGAGCAAATGGAATTATACGAAATGGAGGGGGCGGAATGAAGAAGTATCTTACGTGTATTTGCTTGGTATTGATACTGGTTTTAACCCTGTGCCCGATTGAAGCGGGGGCATTGGTTCTACCGTACATTGAAGAGCAGCCCCAAAACCTGGTTTATCCTGTGGGAAGTGTAGCTATTTACAGCGTGAAGACCACGCTACCGGTGGAGGCTTGTAATTGGTTCTTAGAATATGGGGATCAAACCTACGACTTAAGCAAAGCCGATGGTACCCAACCTTGGGAAGCGTACGTGACCGGAAGCTCCGGCGCAAGCAAAGAGGGGAATACGTACCGTTATTTCTTTGAAGGAATTGAAGAAGGCCTTGCGGGCGCCCATATTTATGCGGTGCTGAGGTTCGAAGGTGACGGTAAGATGACTTCCCAAAAAGCCATGATCCAACTGGGCGGAACCAGTATGCCGCCTACCATTCACGTGCCGGACTATGCCTCGATTTATATTGGGGAAGAGTTGGGCTTGCTTTGCGTGGCCTCGGCGCCGAACGGTGGATTGCTTTCTTATACTTGGTATGAGACCTCCACCGGGAAATTACAAGATATTATTGCAATTGATGGGGAAGACGCTCAAGATCCTACTTTGTACGTGGATACTTCCGAAGCCGGCACGCGTTATTACGTTTGCATGGTGGAAACGGAGCAGGAAGGAATCGGTTATTCCAGTGTGATTCCGGTTACTGTATTGGAGAATCCCGCTGCAACGCAAAGTCCGGATACGACTTTGGCACCGTCTGCCACGCTAAATAGTACCGTGCCGCCAGTAGACGGCCATCAAGGCGGTTTCCCTTG
>JAZRHX010000224.1:0-2501 GCA_045644985.1 Clostridia bacterium
GTTGTTCGCCGTATCCCGGATCTCCAGCACATCCCCTTGCAGATTCAGCACGTAGTAATATACGGTGGTGGTACTTCCATTATAGTATTCCACCCGTAAAGGTGCTCCCGATTCGTCGTAGAGAAAGCGTAAATACGAATTTCCCCACTTCTCCATAAGGAGCGTGCTTCCGTCCCAGTAGTAGGTATGCACCACACCGCTTGCGGTCTTGGTCAGCCTAAGCCCTTCTGTATTATACGTATATGTAGTTGTCTTTCCGTCTACAACGATACTTGCCAATCGTCTTCCGTAGAGCCAGGAGAACGTATACCGTTTCCCATTATAGTAGCTCAAGGGATTTCCGTTGGCGTCGTAGCTTATCCCCTCCCCATCGTACCCGGTCAGCAAATCTCCCCAGTTTGCGTCTCCGTAAGTGTAGTTTACCGCCGTCTCATTCGACACTGTACCATTATTATACACGGATTGGGTCTTGCTGACAATATTGCCGGATTCTTAATTGGTAGTGTGCACGTAAAATATTAGCACAAGCAGCCCCTCGCATTTTTATAAATCCATTATTACATAATTAGCGTCCTTCTGTTACTAGTAATCTTCGCATTTCATTCGCCAATTGGCACAATTACAATTTTGCCCAATGATTCCAAAATATCCAAAGTAGTTGTTATTTGTTTATGATAACCTTCAAAACGCCTTTTGCTTAGCCACGGGAAACAAAAAACTTGTTTCCCATTACAATATCCAATCGCAGCCATCATCCGGAAAACTTCATTTCCTACTTGTGTAAGAGGACGTTCAAAACGCTCTTGATCCAGAAGAAATTTTTCTCGAATTTCTTCTGCGCTATCGGCTACACCTGTTTTTTTGAGTGCCCGGGAAACCAATTGATGAACCGTTTTCTTTGAGGAAAATAGTGGATATATATAATCCATATAACAGGTGTATTTTGATAGTTCTTTTAATGTCATCTGCGTATCATTCACAACGACTTCTGCGGGCAAGAACAATGATATTTCATCAGCACAATATGGATACATGGACAAAAGATAGCTAATTGCCCAATTTCCCGAATCGATTTCTCCATGCAGATAATTTGTGCCTATACGAAAATCATACTTAGAATTCTCGGATAAAATATCTTTAGCTTGATAAAACATAGATTTGCAGTGGATATATGCATCATTTCTTACACTTATACGATTGATTACGTTCATTTTTACCCCACAATTCTTGGATGTTCTACAACAATAGGTCCCGGCCTAGCACTTACAACAGGAATGCTACATTGTGCTTTTGCGTCATTTCTCTCAAATCATAAACACCGTATTAAATTTTTTATTGTTTTCTTTTGAACATGTCCGTCATGTGCAATTGCAATAAATAAATTGTTTTCTGTAAACAATTCTCCGGCGGCAACAGTTAACTCTTCCAAAGTAATCTGCTGATAATAGCAGATACAATCTTCAAGTGTTTCAAAATATCCCGGGTACATAAAACGGGCAACCAGGAAACGCATCATTTCATAGGAATCATCATAAAGTTGTGCGCGATTTTCTGTGAGAAACGGCTTGGCCATTAGAAAAGATTGCTCCGGAATCTTTGTACAAAAAGATTTAATTTCACACAAAATTGCGCGAACGCATTTAATAATATTTTTTTGCTCTGTAGTACACTGAATCACCAAGCGATTTCCGTTGCGCGAATGGCAAACGGTAGAATAGATTTCATTCGTAAGCGCCAGCTTCTCCCTTAGGGAAACAGAAAGAACGCTACCATCTCCCTCTCCCAGCATACAACTCAAGAATTCCACTTGACACATATCCAAATTCTCTGGCACGTCAAAACTTAAAAGAATATCCGCAATAGCGTAATTGCATTGATAAAGAAAGCAATCGGTTTCACTATTTCTCTGGTTAAATCGGGTAGGATAATTTTGCGTAAAAACAAATTCTCCCAAAGATGGTAAATCCGATAGTTTTTCTATCACAGACCGATAAAATTCCTGAGGAAATGCTCCAGTTAAGATAAAACCAGCCCGACCGGCATCAAAGATTTCTTTACGATAACCTTCCACTTTGGCTTTTGTCCAAAAGCGAGCATTGCTTGCATATCCCATAACAGGATAAACATAACCAGTTCCTTGATAATATTTTCGATCTGCAATTTTACGAAAATCATAATAATTCTCGCAAAGGATTTGATTCAATACCACTTTTTTTTCTTCCCGTAAATCAGACATCGTCCATTGCTGGGGTTCAAAAATCTTAATTAAAATATCAAATACCTGACAGCAATATTTTGGAAGTATCGTAATAGAAAAACAAATGTATTCTGCATACGTCGTTCCACGAAGGGAGGTCCCCAAGCATTCCAATGTGTAATAAAGTTGAGATTGCGGAATATCTCCCAGCCGACGGAAGAAAAGATGCTCTATATAATGGTAAATACCATTTTCTTGTTTTTGTAACACATTCAGATCCACCGGAAAAACAACCGCCATTGTT
>JAZRHX010000225.1:0-1384 GCA_045644985.1 Clostridia bacterium
CATATCAGTAAATGGCATACATATTGAACGCGCCATTTTACGTCCTGCGGTTAGCATAAAAACATTAAACGCAGACCCCCAGCCTTTGATTATTCACTCAAAGTTAGGTACATTTGCCCTGACTACCATTGGCATCATCAACAATGCAGATGCGCTGATTGAGCAGTATTTGTCCGGCAGTTCCGGCCACTTCAATGCCATGACCGGCGGGAGTATCAATTCTACGGAATTGGTAGCGGCGCTCATTGGACAGAAGAGTACGTTCAAAGAGGGTATTCAGTTTGCGCAAAAAGCCATTGAGGGTACTTGCTCCATCTTGATTTTGAAGGATGACGGACACTTGATTGTTGCTCGTGACCGTGTAGGAAGAATTCCGGTGCTGGTTGGTCAGCGTGAAGATGGCTATTGCGTTTCTTTTGAGTCTTTTGCGGCGACGAAACTTGGCTATGACCTTGTGAAAGAACTTGGTCCCGGGGAGATCGTAGAAATTACAACAGAAGGCATTACGCAGTTGGCAGAACCGGGAGAGGAATTGCGGATTTGCGCGTTCCTTTGGTCTTATTACGGCTATCCCACTTCTACCTACGAAGGCATCAACGTAGAAGCCATGCGGTGCAGAAACGGCGAGATTATGGCAGAGAACGATGCAATTCTTAAGAATGCAGAGGAATTAGACTCTGTGTGTGGCGTGCCGGATTCCGGTATTCCTCATGCTATCGGTTATGCCAATAAGAGCCATACACCTTTTGCAAGACCTTTTATTAAGTACACACCTACTTGGTCCAGAAGCTTTATGTCTTCTAAACAGGCAGAGCGGGCGAAAGTGGCCAAGATGAAATTGATCCCGGTACAAGAGTTAATTCAAGACAAGAATTTGCTGTTTGTAGATGACTCTATTGTGCGGGGAACCCAGTTAAAGGAAACGGTGGATTTCCTTTATGATAACGGTGCGAAATCCGTTCATATGCGGTCGGCTTGTCCGCCTATTATGTACGGTTGCAAATATTTGAATTTCTCCCGAAACACCAATGACATGGATTTGATCGCACGGCGCGTGATTATGGAATTGGAAGGGGAGGAAGGTTTCAAATACATTGAAGAATATGCAGACGGCTCTACGGAGCGTGGCAAGAATCTTCGAAAAGCAATTTGTGATAAATTCAAGTTTGCCTCATTGGAATTCCAGTCCTTAGCGGGAATTATTAAGGCAATCGGAATGGAACCATGTAAACTTTGTACATATTGTTGGAGCGGAAAGGAGTAATCAACATGCATTCACAATCTAAATCTGAAAGTTACGCAGCAGCCGGTGTAGACATTACCGCCGGATACAGAGCTGTAGAATTAATGAAACAACACATCGCTCGGACCATGACCAGCGGTG
>JAZRHX010000226.1:0-3088 GCA_045644985.1 Clostridia bacterium
TAGGCACAGGAGGTGTTACAGAGATGATTTGTCCGAAGAAAAGATGGTCTAAACAGAGAACCCGCACGAGAAGAGCAAACTGGAAGCTTGAAGCTCCCAATATCGTGAAGTGTCCGCACTGCCATGAGTACAAGCTCCCTCATACTGTATGTGGAAACTGCGGTTACTATAAGGGTCGCGAAGTCGTAGCTATGGGTGAGGAGTAATCAAACCAGGCTATGCGAAACGGTTTAATAAGTCATGTAGAACCCGGCAGTGCAGCCTTTGACGGCGGCATCGTGCCGGGTGACTGTTTATTATCAGTCAATGAACAGAAGATTCAAGACGTATTTGACTACCGTTTCTTAACCACAGAGGAATTTGTTTCTCTGAAATTGGAGGATGCAAACGGAGAAGAATATTACGTCGATATCGAGAAGGACGCAGAGGAGGATCTGGGGCTTGAATTTGTCAATCCTATGATGGCAGAGGATAGAGCTTGCGCGAATCACTGCGTTTTTTGTTTTATCGACCAAATGCCTCTCAATATGCGGGAAACCCTCTATTTCAAAGACGACGATCCCAGACTTTCCTTCTTGACGGGAAATTACGTTACCTTAACCAATATTCCGGAACGGGAACTGCATCGCATTGTCCGGTATAGAATGTCGCCCATTAACGTTTCCGTCCATACCACCAATCCGGAACTCCGGGCCAAAATGTTGGGACACAAGAAAGCCGGCGACGTATTAAAGAAAATTGATATTCTTCGGGAAGGCTGCATTGCAGTCAACGCACAAATCGTGCTTTGTCCCGGCTACAACGATGGGGCGGAACTGAATCGGACATTGGCGGACCTGTCAGCCCGGGCGGATTGCATTGCCAGCGTATCCGTCGTGCCGGTGGGCATTACCAAGTATCGGGAAGGGCTTGCACCCTTACGCGTCTTTACCAAAGAAGAGTGCCGCCAAGTGATCAAACAAGTGGAAGGCTGGCAACAGCGCATTTATAAGGAGAAAGGCACCCGATTCGTTTATGCTGCAGATGAACTTTACTTGAAAGCGGAACTGCCTCTGCCCGCATACGAATCCTACGAAGAATTTCCTCAACTGGAAAATGGCGTGGGGATGTGCGCCTTACTTGACTTTGAAATTTGTGATATAATAGCAAGAGAAGGCAGGCGCCTTACAAAGCAGTATGCGAACGCACAGCCCAGAAAAGTTACGCTTGCAACAGGGAAAGCCGCGTATCCGGTAATTCGAGGACTGGCAGAATATATTACGAAGCATTTTACCCACGTGCAGGCGGAAACCGTGGCCATTGAGAACCACTTCTTTGGAAGCGACGTAACCGTAGCGGGTTTGATTACCGGGCAGGATTTGAAAGCGCAGCTACAAGGTAGGGACCTGGGCGACGCCCTTTTAATTACACAGAATATGCTTCGGGCAGGGGAAGTCGTTTTCTTAGACGATCATCACGTGTCCGATATTGAGAAAGAATTGGGCATTTCCGTGATTCCGATTCCGGACAGCGGAGAAGCCTTTGTAAAAGCAATGATTGGAGGCACGGTATGAGTACACCGGTTGTAGCAATATTAGGAAGACCCAACGTAGGGAAATCCTCTTTCTTTAACTACGTAACAGGCAAGCGGATTGCCATTGTTGAGGATACCCCCGGCGTTACCCGGGATCGAATTTATGAGAAAGTGGAGTGGCGGGGAAGAACTTTTACCCTCATTGATACCGGTGGCTTGGAACCTACCTCTCAAGACACCATTTTGGTGCAGATGAGACGGCAGGCAGAAGCGGCTGCGGACCTTGCAGACGTGGTTCTGTTCATGGTGGATGCCCAGGCAGGTATGACCGCCAGCGACCGGGAAATTGCTACCATGCTTCGGAAGATTCAAAAGAAACTCATCTTGGTAGTCAATAAAGTGGACAATATTGGAGAGCCTCCGGCAGACGTATACGATTTCTATAATTTGGGCCTGGGAGATTTTTTCACCATTTCCTCTACCCACGGACTGGGTCTTGGTGAAGTATTGGATGCGGTTTATGATGCCCTTCCGCCCATTGAGGAGGAAGAGGAAGACGAAGAACTCATCCGCGTTGCTATTGTGGGTAAACCCAATGCCGGTAAATCTTCTTTGATTAACCAGATTTTGGGAGAAGAGCGTGTGATCGTCAGCAATATTGCAGGCACCACAAGAGATGCGATTGATACGTATACGGAGAAAGACGGACAGCGGTTCTGTTTTATTGATACCGCCGGTATGCGCAAGCGTGGCAAAATTACGGACAATATTGAACGGTACAGCACCATGCGAAGCTTGACGGCTATTGACCGCTCCGACGTGGTGGTAATTATGGTGGATGCACAAGACGGCGTTACGGAGCAGGATACCAAAATTGCCGGATATGCCCACAATCAAGGGAAAGCCATTGTGGTTGCGGTGAATAAATGGGATTTGATTGAGAAAGACACCAAGACTATGGATCAATTCCGCACAGCCGTTATGGAGAAGTTTAACTTTATGATGTACGCGCCTGTGGTGTTCATTTCGGCTCTTACGGGTCAGCGGGTAGTGAAACTCTACGACACCATCGTGAAAGTTTCTCAAGAGGCTTCTAAACGCGTTTCTACCGGCATGCTCAATGACGTACTCACGGAGGCTATTACGGCCGTACAGCCGCCTTCTGACAAGGGAAAACGCCTCAAAGTTTACTACATGACCCAAATCAAGGTAAAGCCGCCTACGTTTGTAATTAAGTGTAATAAGAAAGACTTATTCCACTATTCCTATCAACGTTATATTGAGAATCAATTAAGAAAGAGTTTTGGCTTTGAAGGCACCCCCATTATTTTCAAACTTCGTGAGAAGGATGAGAACGATACGGAATAAGGAGGACACACCATGGATATTCTTTGGATTGTACTTTCGGCAATTGTTGGATACTTACTGGGCAGCATCAACGGCGCCGTGATGATTTCCAAAATCTTCTACGGCTCTGATATTCGCACCCACGGCAGCGGCAATGCGGGCACTACCAATATGCTTCGTACTTTTGGTAAGAAGGCGGCTGCAGGCACTTTCTTGGTAGATTTACTG
>JAZRHX010000227.1:0-2321 GCA_045644985.1 Clostridia bacterium
TGTTTGAAAGAAATCCCCAATCTTCTCGCTACCTGCTAATACTTCCGGTTCAAAAAAAGACCAGGCAGTCATTAACTTCGTGCTCAGCATTTCACTACGGGCTGCTAAATTCTGGTAAAATGCGTGCCCGTTGTCTTCATCTCTGCGCATCCGAGCATACACGTATACCCGTTCAAACGAGCAGCTTAATTCGTGCTGAAAGTTTAGCGCTGCCAACAATTTCTCGCCCTTCCCCTGCATGAGCTTTCCTCGGTAATACGGTACTTTCTTTAAGTCTTTCTCTACCTGCTGATAAGCACGCTCCCAAAGGGCATCCGTTTCAAACAGATCCTCTAATTTCCATTTATATAAATCTTCGATCTCATTTCGCTCCGGCAATGCATTCCGGTTATTTGTAGTCGCCACAGGCAATCGCCTCCTTATGCTATTGTAAACAAAATGATGGGGAAATACAAGATGGGCAGGGGAAAATCCTAGCTTTTTTTGTTTTATTAAACAAAAGCGCGAATAGAAATGCCTATTTACTTTTAAGAGACTATTTTGTGAGTCGTATGCCCACCCTAACATTTTAGCTAAAATCCTATCTTCAATTCAATTTCCCTGTTTGCGCCCCTTTCCAATTCATGCTATACTGAATAAAAGGAGGCTTTTCCTATGCCCTACGTGATTATTACCGGCGCGTCCCGGGGAATCGGCGCCGCTACTGCAAAAGTTTTTGCTCAAAAAGGTTATGACATTGTCCTGAATTATTGCCATTCTCAACAAAAAGCAGAAGACTTGGCTGCATTTTTACGAAAAGAATACCACGTACAAGTACTGCCCATGCAAGCGGACGTTTCCAATCCTAAAGAAGCAGAAACCTTTATTCGTTCTGCCATGGTGGTATGGGGTACCCCTTCGGTATTAGTCAACAACGCTGGGATTGCCCAGCAAAAACTTTTCACCGATATTACCTGGGAAGAGTATCAAAAAATGATGGATACCAACGCCGGCGGCGTATTCTCCTGCTGCAAAGCGGTGCTACCCGCCATGATTCACGAAAAGAAAGGCGCCATTGTAAACGTTTCTTCCATGTGGGGCGTATCCGGAGCTTCGTGCGAAGTACATTACAGCGCTTCTAAAGCGGCAGTGATCGGACTTACCAAAGCCCTTGCCAAAGAAGTCGGCCCCTCCGGTATTACCGTAAACTGTGTAGCCCCCGGTGTGATTGATACGGATATGAACGGGATCCTCTCCCAAGAAACGTTAAACGGCCTTGCAGACGAAACGCCGCTCAGCCGTTTAGGGACTCCCGAAGATATTGCCCGGGCAATTTATTTCTTGGCATCCGCCGATGCCGCTTTCATTACAGGTCAGGTATTAACCGTGGACGGAGGCATCCTTTAATGACTCCATTTTTGTAGCCACAATGCCTGCCGCTTCATAAACCAACTCACTGCAAGGGCGCTTCTTATAGAATTGAGGCGTCCTTTCTGATACGTTTGCAGGGGCTATGTCCTTGGCCGCTTCCGGATGCTCGGATAAAGCCAGCAGTTCTCTGCAAATGATACTGCCGTTCATTTGTCGAAAATCCTGGCAGACGGCTTGCACGTGGGCGTAATTCTCCATCTTACCCGTCTTGTCGGAAGGGTCCGATGAACCGCTGAAAAGCCCCAGGGTAAGCGCCATGCCGGAAACCGCGCCGCACACTTCCCGAAGCCGCCCGAAGCCGCCGCCAAAGGAGGCAGACAGACGAAGGGCTGTGTTCAAATCCATGCCGAAATCTTCTGCAAATGCGCCAAACACCGCTTGGCAGCAGTTGAGACCGCTTTCAAACAGTGCTTTGGCTTTATTCTTCTTCGATTCAATATATGCTGTGTCCATTATAACTTCTCAATCTTGTCCATCATATTGGTGAGCCAGTCCCCTTCAAAGAGTTCAATGAGACCCTTGTCGCAGGCGCCTGCCAATTTGGAGTCCATGGGCAATCTGGAAATTTCGGAAATGCCGTACTGGGCAGCCACATCTTCCAAATGGCTCTCACCGAATACCGCAATCTTCTTGCCGCAGTCAGGGCAAGTTACGTAGCTCATATTCTCCACAATGCCCAAGATAGGAATGTTCATCATTTGCGCCATCTTCACCGCTTTGCCCACGATCATAGAAACCAATTCTTGGGGGCTGGTAACAATAACAATGCCATCTACGGGAAGGGATTGGAAAACGGTCAAGGGTACGTCTCCGGTTCCGGGAGGCATATCCACAAACATATAGTCTACGTCTGCCCAAATGACGTCGGTCCAGAACTGCTTCACAGTGCCGGCAATAACGGGGCCTCTCCA
>JAZRHX010000228.1:0-10001 GCA_045644985.1 Clostridia bacterium
GTTGTCACCTTAACTTGTCTTCCTAAGACCGCTTGGCCTCCGACTTAAGCGGCAGGATATTCCCCGCGGTTGTGATGCCGGGTTGTACGAAGACAAGATTTCCATTGAATAAATTCACGTACCCTGTTCCCGCAGTACCCACGTCTTCTACGTCGTAGCTCCATATATTCTCCAAACCCCGGGTATCTCTATAAGAAATCAGCAAAGACGGCTTTCCTGCATCCGTAACGCTGGCATCGTTCCCGGAATGGAAACCTACGTGTCCGCTCCAGCTTTCCGGCTCTGCGTGAAGTACAACGCCATAATTACTATTTGGTATGCTGTACCAACCTCGAACGGCCTGTGTTATATTTAGCTGGAAGATTTGTGTAGCTGTTGCAGACGTTGTTGTAACGTAATCCATTAAATTTGTATCTATACTCGGTTGATTATTCCACGTAATGGTGGTATCCTCCCAATTGCCGAGAACTTTATATACACCTATATGGGTATAACTGTTTCCGCCTCCGTAAGAATACCAATTACCGGAAGGAACCTGTTTAATTCTAAGCTTTGCAGCAATCACTTCTGCAGAATCCGGCAACATCGGTAAACTATTCCACTTAAGATAAATACGCATATTGTTGAAAGAGGGATCCGTATCGTATCCGGTTCTGAGAATATTGTACAGTCCTGTATTCAAATTGGGGTTTGCTTGGATAACGTGGGCGTCTTTCACTGTGATTGCCCCTTCGCTTCCATTCCAGAACGTTGGGTCAATGGTGACCGGATAGACTCGGGAAGAATCCTTCAGCCAAGCAGAATCCGCTTGAATAGTTAAATAGACACCACCGGCGCAAGGCGTTAAACTGTACGTAACGTTATCGCAGTGGCGGTTCTTCGCATCAAACATATACCCTTTGGGAATGACACATGCAATTTCTTCACTGTTGTCTTTAATAAAATAAATATCCCCATTCTCCTGAAGGACTGCTGTTACACCATTTAAGGTTAATTTGAAACGCCAGCGATTCTGCGCAGGCGGAGCAGATAAAATAATACTTTCTTTAATATTGTTTCCAAAAACAACGTAATCCAGTGTTGTATTGGGAAGAACATTTGTATAGGAAAGTCCACTTACTGTCTTCCCCATATCGGTAAGTTCGTCCAATTTACTGTCATATTTCGTGGTTGTATTTTTTGTTTGAATCGTCGCCGTCACTTGCTTATTTACTGTGGTAGCTGATGAAGATGCGGACATGACTTCCAAATTCGGTAGCTCTACCATGGCAACTTGTATAGAATAATCCTCGCTACCAAATTGGAAAATACCATTTCCAATGCCACTTTGAGCAAAGGCAATCTGCATATCACTCTTCGTAGGTATATACATAGAACCTTTGCTGCCCATATCTGCACTTTTCAGCGTATTGTCATATTCTTCAAATCCGGTATCCGTTTTGTAATGAATATCATAAGCATATTGGGCCGCTTGATAGGAACCGTCGGACATCCGGAAATATTTGACGTTCGACCTTCGATTCTCAACGATTTCCCCCATGACATCCGGCGAAGAATTAGAAAGCGGACTATTATTGCTTTCTTGGATAATGGGCATTTCCGAAATTAATTCCACAGAATTAGCTCTAGTCAAGAGTTGTTTCGGCACTAATTGAAGTACCATAACAAAAGTCAACCCAAAAGCAATTACTCGACTTGTCCATTTAAACGTTTGCATACAATACGCCCTCCTTATGCTTCTCTATACCATTTTACGTATATCTATATTCTATCAGAAGAAATATTTTTATGTCAATATATGGTTACATTCGTAACAAAAAGTTCACAATTAGCGTTTTTTACTATATCTTGGGGGATTTATCCACAGGGGTTACAAACTGTTGTAAAAAACACTTTTTTCACCCTCTTTTCTCAAAATTTCAGGGAAAAATTAGACTTGCCAAGGCTATTTCGTTTCTGTTATATTAGCTTTGTTATTACATAAGATGAAACGTTCGTATACCGGATGTCAATATGCCTTTTGATGAAACAATATCTACACTTTGGAGGACTTTATGGACATGCCCAGCTATACGGACGAACAGTTAAGCCACATTTGGGAAAGTTGCCTTTCTCAGATGAAGTCTAGTATTTTGTCTGTTGATTATAATGCTTTTATATTAGATCTTAAATTGAAGGACATACGGAATGATGTTGCCTATTTGACCGTATCTCAGTCTTTCTTTATTTCAAGAATTGAGAAGTATTATGAAACCATTAGTCATGCTTTGATTGAAGTGACAAAGCGTTATTTAACAATTCAAATTATTGAAGAGGACAAGTATATAGAAGGGCAAGATGAAATTTCTAACGCTGATCAGTCTTATTTTGAGGCTCATTTAAATAAACAGTTTACTTTTGACTCGTTTATTATCGGAAACAATAACCGAATGGCATGTGCGGCAGCACTTGCAATTGCTGATTCTCCCGGTGAAGCTTACAATCCTTTCTTTATTTATGGACAGTCCGGTCTGGGAAAGACTCACTTAATGCATGCAATTGGCAACCAGATCTTGGCAAACGATCCTACTAAGAAAGTTTTATACGTTTCAACAGAAACTTTCACAACAGAATTTATTGAAGCGCTTACCAATAAGAAGAATGAAGAATTTAGAAATAAATATCGAAATATAGACGTATTACTCATTGACGATATTCAATTCTTAGCAAAGACGGAGCGTACCCAAGAAGAATTCTTCTATACATTTAATGCTTTGCACGAATCTAAACGGCAGATTGTTATTTCTTGCGATACGCCTATTAATAAATTAGAAGTTTTAGAAGATCGCTTACGTACCCGTTTTGCTTGCGGTTTGATTGCAGACGTACAAGCTCCCGACTATGAAACGAAGGTAGCAATATTAAATCAGAAAGCTTCTGAGAAAGATTTGGAAGTGGATAACGAAATTTTAGATTATATTGCTTCTTACACCGGTGAGAATATTCGTGAACTGGAAGGTGTTATTAATCATTTATCTTTAGCGCTTCATCAGGGAAGGGAAATCACCATGAATTTAGCGAAAGAAGCTTTGAAACACATTGCGGTAAATGATTTGCACGAAATCACCGCGGGTGTTATAATAGATGATGTTTCTCGTTTCTTTAATATTAGTGTAGACGACCTAATGTCGAAGAAACGAACAAAAGAGCTGGTCTTCCCCAGACAAATTGCTATGTATCTGTGCCGAACTTTAACAGAAATGTCTTATCCGGATATTGGAAAGGCATTTAACGGTAAAGATCATACGACGGTTATGCATGCTTGTGAGCAGATTTCTAAACAGGTAGAAACAAACCCGGATTTACAAAGGACGATGGACGAGCTTAAGAGAAACATTAAGAACGAGGAATCATTCCATAAATAAGTTATCCCCAAATTGTGGATAACTCCTGTGGATAACCTGTGGATAAGTAAATGTAATATTTTACCTGTGGAAACTGTGGATAAAAAAAACAAGTTATCAACAAAGTTACACACAAGCAAAAAGCCTATTCTAATGCGTGTTTCACGGCTTTTCCACAAAATCCACAGCCCCTACTACAACTACTACTAAAGATAATTATATTATTATTATAAAAAGAATAAAATTCTTTGGGAGGACATGAGAACATGAAACTGACTTGCAACAGAGACAACTTGATTGAGGGCATCAACATTGTTCAGAAAGCAGTCCCTTCTAGATCTACAATGAGTGTTTTGGAAGGTATTTTAATTGAAGTTGGCGAGGAATTAAGACTGACCGGTAATGATAATGAATTTGGAATTGTATATGAAGTTCCGGGCATTATTGAAGAAATTGGCAGTATCGTTGTAAATTCTAAGACTTTTGGCGATATTATTCGTAAGCTTCCGGATATTTATGTATCGTTAGAGACGGATGATGAGGGAAATATGCTTCATATTACCAGCGGTAAAGCAAGTTACAAGATTAAAGTTATTCCTCCTGAAAGTTATCCACCGGTTTCTTTCTTAGATACAAATAATGCGGTTGAGATGCCTTGTGATCTCCTTTGTCAGATGATTCGCGAAACGTCTTTTGCTGCCAGCTTGGACGATAAGAGAATTATATTGAAAGGTGTATTCATGGAACAATCGGATACGGAAATGAATTTTGTTGCAATCGATGGTTTCCGTTTGGCTTTGAAGACGGCAAAGATGGAAGATAGCCGTAATTTTGGTGTGATTGTTCCTACTAAGATTTTAAATGAATTGGTTCGTTCTGTTAAATCGGATGATGATAAGATTAAGTTTTGCTGTAATGAGAACCAAATTATGTTCTACACGGATATGTTTAGAATGGTTGCAAAGCTTTACAAAGGAGATTACATTGACTATAGAAAGATGATTCCAAGAGAATTTAAGACAACGGTTACGGTTTCTACAAAATCTTTGTTAAGTGCTTTTGAAAGAGCTGTTTTGGTTATGATTGATGAGAAACGTTATCCTTTAACAATTCATTTTAGCCAGAATGATGATGTTCTTGTTCATGTGAATGCCGAGAATGGTACTGTTAAGGAAGAGGTTTCTGCTGAGGTTGTTGGTGATGAAATGGACGTTGGTTTCAATGCTCGAAATTTCATTGAGTGTTTGAAGGTTATTCCGGATGAGAGAATTGTGATTTCTCTTACTTCTCCTGTAGGTCCTTGTGTTATTCGTGGGGCAGAAGATAGTTCCTTCACTTATTTGTTAATGCCGATTAAGACAAAGGGTTGATTCCTTTTTATGGTTATCAAAAGTCTTTCTTTAAGCAATTATAGAAATTATCAGTCCCTTACGCTGGATTTGTGTCAAGGGACTAATATTTTTTATGGAAATAATGGACAGGGAAAGACAAATTTATTAGAAGCACTGTTTTTATGTGCTATCGGTAAGTCTTTTCGATATGCTAAGAGCGGTGATTTGGTACTAAACGGTGCAGATCGATTTAAAGTATCCGTTCAAATTGCATCAGATATTACAGAACAAATTGATATTTCTTATACCCGGAAAGAAGAGAAAGTTATTCGTGTGAATGGTCTTTGTCTTCGTAAATTAGGGCATTTGATGGGAAATTTAATGGCAGTTATTTTCTCACCGGAAGATTTGCAGTTAATAAACGAAGGCCCGGCTATACGACGCCGTATGATGGATATTGCTATTTCACAAATTAAAGCATCTCATTATTTTAATTTGTTGCAGTATAATAAGACGCTGACTCAAAAGAATGCTTTATTGCGCGATGTTGGATTTAGGAATAATCAGGCATCTGTTGCGATGTTAGACGTCTATAATGAACAACTTTGTGATACCGGTTCAAAAATTATTAAGCGAAGAAATCAGTTTATTCAATTATTAAGTCAATTTGCAAAGCAAAAACATCATGAGATTGCGTCTGGTGAGGATTTAGAAATATTTTACCAAACAGATGCCCTTCCGGAAGGCTTCTTATCGGAAGATGTTGAAGAAATTCGTGAGGCTTTTTATAAAATTCTCTGTTTAAAGAAAGATAAAGAGATTGATCGTATGCAATCGCTCGTGGGGATTCACAGGGATGATATGGATTTAAAGTTAAATGGCAGTGAGTTAAAGCGATTTGGATCTCAGGGACAAAAGCGGACCGCAGTGCTTTCTATGAAGTTGGCTGAATTGAGTATTTTGGAGAAAAGTACCGGTCGCAAACCTATTTTATTGTTAGATGATGTTTTCTCTGAATTGGACAATATGAGACAGGAAAGTTTACTGAAAAGTATTGCCCATTTCCAGACTTTTATTACTTGTACAGAAGTATCTGAATTGCCGGAAGATTTATTGAGAAATGCGCGATGCTTTTTTGTGAATTCCGGTTCCGTGGTGTTGTGAAAATGTTTTAATTGTGTTATAATCGCCTATAAGGGATAGAATGGTAAATTGTATTCAAAAACCGTTTTATCGCCTATAAGAGGGTTATAGGAGTTTATAACGTGTATATTCATATCGGGGACGGCGTTTGTATACGAAGTAAGGACATCATTGGCGTGTTTGATTTGGAGATTACCACTACCATGCGAACCACCGGTGACTTTCTGCGTGTTGCCTCGGAAGAGGGGTTCACCGTATCGGTGGCAACCAGGGGAGAGATGCCCAAATCTTTCGTGTTAGCTGAAGTCCAGGGAAGAAGTACCGTTTATATTTCACCCATATCCTCTGCAACAATTAAGAAAAGATTTATGACCGGAAATTAACTGTCAGGACCGGAAGGAGATCACTATGTCTGAAGAAATTTTGACAAACCAACAAAACGGTGAGAAGCACGATTACAATGAAAGTGACATTCAAGTCTTAGAGGGCTTGGAAGCCGTTCGTAAGAGACCGGGTATGTACATTGGAAGTACTTCTGCACGAGGCTTACATCACCTTGTTTACGAGATTGTAGACAACAGCGTAGACGAAGCTTTGGCAGGACGCTGTGATACGATTACCGTGACCATTAACAGCGATAACTCCATCACGGTTTCTGATAATGGCGCCGGTATTCCCGTAGGTATTCATAAACAAATGGGTATTCCTACGGTGGAAGTTGTTCATACAGTACTCCATGCCGGCGGTAAATTTGGCGGTGGAGGATATACGGTTTCCGGCGGTTTGCACGGTGTAGGTGCTTCCGTTGTAAATGCGCTTTCCGAGTACTTAGAGGTTGAAGTTTCCAGAGAAGGTCACGTTCATTACCAGCGATATGAGCGTGGTAAGACCATGTGCCCCTTACAAGTACGGGGGAATACGGACAAGACCGGTACAACTACTACTTTTAAGCCCGACGGTGAGATTTTTGAAACCCTTGAATTTGATTACAATACGCTCCTTACCCGTTTCCGCGAGATGGCTTTCTTAAATCGCGGGGTCAAGATTATTTTGTCTGACAGCCGTGCTGAAGAGCCTACCGGGGAGACGTTGTATTACGAGGGCGGTATCAATTCTTACGTTGCTTATTTAAACCGGAAAGAAACGGTGTTACATCCAGATCAGATTTATATCAGCGGGGAGAAAGATACTTCCAGTGTAGAAATCTCTATGCAGTACAACGATTCTTACGTAGAGAACATTTACTGTTATGCCAATAATATTATTAATAACGACGGCGGTACCCACTTAACCGGTTTCAGAGCTGCATTGACGAAAGTTTTCAATGATTACGCACGGAAATACAATATCTTGAAGGATAACGACAAGAATTTGGCAGGTGAGGATGTACGGGAAGGTTTGACTGCGATTATTTCCGTTAAGTTGTCCAATCCTCAGTTTGAAGGTCAGACCAAAGAGAAGCTGGGAAACAGCGAAATCAGAACTTTGGTAGAGACCGTGGTAGGGGACAAGTTAGAGCAGTACTTAGAGGAGAATCCTCAAACTGCCAAGATGATCTTTGAAAAATGTTTAACTGCTGCTCGTGCCCGTGAAGCTGCGAAGAAGGCTCGTGAATTAACTAGAAGAAAGTCCGCTTTGGACGAAACTTCTCTTCCCGGCAAATTAGCGGATTGTTCGGAGAAAGATCCTTCAGTTTGCGAGATTTTTATTGTAGAGGGAGACTCTGCCGGTGGTTCTGCAAAAGTAGGTAGAAACAGAGAATATCAAGCAATTCTGCCGCTTTGGGGTAAGATGCTGAACGTAGAAAAGTCCAGAATTGATAAGGTCTACAGCAATGAGAAATTATTGCCGGTTATTAAGGCCTTAGGTGCTAATATCGGTGCGGATTTTGATACGGAGAAACTCCGTTATCACAAAGTTATTATTATGGCCGATGCCGACGTAGACGGATCTCACATTCGTATGCTTTTGATGACTTTCTTCTTTAGGTATATGCGTCCTCTTATTGAGAATGGTTACTTGTATCTGGCACAACCGCCTCTTTACAAGGTAGAGCGTAGCAAAGAGTTCTTCTACGCAACGGATGACCAAGATATGGAAACAAAGCTTTCTGAAAGAGGATGGACCAAGAGTGATAAGAATCTCACTATTCAGAGATTCAAAGGTCTTGGTGAGATGAAGCCGGAGCAGCTTTGGGAGACTACCATGAATCCGGAAACCAGAACCATTTTACGCGTAAATCTTGAGAATGCTGCATCTGCCAATGAAATCTTCTCTGATTTGATGGGTGACAACGTAGAACCCAGAAAAGATTTCATCCACGAGAATGCACGGTACGTTCAAAACCTGGATATTTAATGACACAAAAAAGACACAATTTATAAAATGTTTCACGTGAAACATTTTGAGAAAGGTACGGTTCTTTTGCCATGGCAAAAATTGTTGCAGTAGCAAATCAGAAAGGTGGCGTGGGTAAGACCACAACATCTATTAATCTTAGTTCATGTTTGGCATATCGGGGCAAGAAAGTTCTCTTGATTGACCTGGATCCTCAAGGAAATACCACAACGGGACTAGGTGTTGATAAGAAGAATCAGTCTGTTTCGATTTATGATGGAATCATCAACGAGCGCTCTTTGAACGAAATTATTATACCTACCGTTCAAGAGAATCTTTCTCTGTGTCCTTCCAGTATGAATTTGGCAGGCGCCGAGGTAGAATTGGTTAGCTTGATTTCAAGAGAATCCAGATTGAAGAATGCCATTGATGAAGTGGCGGATCAATATGATTATGTTTTTATTGACTGTCCGCCGTCTTTGGGTTTGCTTACGTTGAACGCATTAACGGCTGCAAATACAGTATTAGTACCGATCCAGTGTGAATATTTCGCATTGGAAGGTTTGTCCCAGTTAATGGAAACCGTACGTTTAGTACAAAAACACTTAAATAAGCGCTTGTCTGTGGAAGGTGTTGTGCTTACTATGTTTGATTCCAGAACAAACTTGTCCGTGGAAGTTGCCGAGGAAGTACGGAAGCATTTTACCAACCGGGTTTATCAAACCTTAATTCCTAGGAACGTTCGTTTAAGTGAAGCTCCCAGTTTTGGACTTCCCATTGTTCTGTATGATGCATCTTCTAAAGGTGCAGAGGCATACTTAAAGTTAGCAGATGAATTTATCTGCATTTCAGACCGTGAGAAAGGGTGAATAAAATGGCAACGAAGAGAAGTGCTTTGGGTAAAGGTTTAGGCGCATTGTTGCAGGATTCTTCCAGTGCTGCATCGGTTGAAACTAAGAATAGTGTTATTGAAATTGAAATTAATCAAATTGAGCCCGGTATGGGACAGCCCAGAAAGGTTTTTGACCAAGAGAAAATTCAAGCTTTAGCAGAATCTATTAAGGAACATGGCATCATTCAACCCATAGTAGTGAAGAAAGAGGGTCTTGTTTATCGGATTATTGCCGGTGAACGTCGTTGGAGAGCGGCTCGAGTGGCAGGATTAACAAAAGTACCTGTGATTGAAAGAGAAGCATCCAATCAGCAAATTGTTGAAATGGCGTTAATTGAGAACATTCAGCGTGAAGATTTAAATCCTATTGAAGAAGCCAATGCTTATGCCCGGTTGATTCAGGAATATAATATGACTCAGGAGAAACTTTCTTCTATCGTGGGTAAGAGCCGAAGCAATATTGCGAACATGCTTCGTTTGCTGAATTTCAGCGATTCTGTGCAAGAAATGCTAAGTTGCGGCGAAATTACCATTGGTCAGGCAAGACCGATTCTAGCTTTATCGGAAGAAAATCATGCATCTGTAGCACAAATTATTGTGGAGAAGGGCATGAATGCCCGTCAAGCAGAGGCTTACGTAAAGAAAATTGTGGAAGCGTCCAAAAAAGGTGCTGCAGAACCTACAGAAGATCCGGAGAAAGAGATTTTCTATCAGCGTGAGATTGAATATATGCAACAACGTCTTCGTACAGCCCTTGGTACCAAAGTTAAATTGGATGATCGCCAAGGTAAAGGCAAGATTGTGATTGAATATTATTCCAAAGACGAGCGCGAACGGTTATTGGAGTATTTGACGGAGAAAAAAGCATAATAGGGTATAACGGGTGTTTTTGTTTCACGTGAAACATTATATAGT
>JAZRHX010000229.1:0-3256 GCA_045644985.1 Clostridia bacterium
ACATCTTCAAAACCATTCTGCGGAATAGAATTAGATACACGAGCATCATGGGCATCAAAAGTAATGACGTCTGTTACACCCAAACGAACCAATTCCTGAAGAGCTGCTGCGCAGTCTAAAGACTCTCTGCTGGAGCGCTTATGCTGACGTCCCCCGTAAAGGAACGGCATAATTACGTTAATTCGCTTTGCTTTACCACCAATTGCAGAAATAATACGCTTCAAATCCGCGAAATGATCATCGGGAGACATATGGTTCGTAATGCCCATGCAGTTATATGTAAGGCTGTAATTTCCCACGTCTACCAAAATGTAAATATCTTTACCGCGAACAGATTCGTCAATAATAGCCTTTGCTTCACCATTGCTGAATCGGGGGCATCTGCTCTTAATTAAGAAAGTTTCCGGTTGTTTCTCGCCTGTGATTTCTTCGCGAATATTAATCAACCACTTATCGACTTTCTCTCCCAAATCATGACAACTTTCTAACGCAATCAAGCCCAAATTGCCAACTTGACGCGAATGAGGAGAATAAGGTGCTCTATCAGGACTCATTGTTGCAGTACCTCCAACGATTTATTTTCAACAATATTGTAACACGGACAAGCCATAAACGCAATGCGTTTTGGCAGGATTTCAAGGGAGAAATGCAAAAATATTTTACCCGCCTATCGTAGAAAGACGTTCTAAATTCCAATTCGCAACCCCATTCAAATCGCTGCCGGCGCGTCTTCCCTTTAATGCGGCAAAATGAGCCGCACAAGCAATCATTGCACCGTTGTCCGTACATAGAATGGGCGACGGTCGGTAAAATGCCATACCGGCATCCCTGCAAGCCGCTTCCACAGTGGCTCGGAGAGCGGAATTAGCGGCAACACCACCTGCCAATGCCACTTTATTCATCCCCTCTTGTTTGGCTGCCAAAAGCAAATTGCAGGTAAGAATCTCCACCACAGCTTTTTGGAAAGATGCGCATACATCTTCAGTGATAATTTCATTACCCTTCGCTTTCTCATTATTTAAATAGTTCAAAACCGCAGTCTTAACACCGCTAAAGCTGAAATCCAAACTCCCCGGGAAACGGGTTTCGGGAAAATGGATTGCATCCCCATTACCCTTCTTCGCTTCTTTGTCAATTTTGGGCCCACCGGGATATCCAAGACCCAACGCTCTTGAAATTTTATCGAAAGCTTCTCCCGCAGCATCATCCCGCGTGCGCCCCAGAATTCGAAATTCACCGTAGTCCGTACAAGATACAATATGACTATGTCCTCCGGATGCTACCAAACAAACAAAGGGAGGTTCTAATTCTGTGTTCTCAATAAAGTTGGCGCTGATATGCCCTTCAATATGATGGACCGGAATTAAGGGCTTGTCCCACACGTAGGAAAGCGTTTTGCCGGCTGTAACACCCACTAAAAGCGCACCAATTAACCCGGGACCTGCGGTGACACCAATTTGTTGAATCTGCTCCCCGGTTACGCCGGCTTCCTTTAATGCTGTGTCTACTACACAGAGAATGGCTTCAACATGTTTTCTGGAAGCTAATTCCGGAACAACGCCTCCATAAACTTTATGTAAATCAATTTGGGAAGCTATAATATTGGATAAAACTTTCCTTCCATCCTGTACTACAGAAACCGAAGTTTCATCACAGCTGGATTCGATTCCCAACGTAAAAATCGGCATAAATAGAATCACCCCATCAGAAATATATCAAAAAACTGACGGAAGAAAAGTTGGTCAACTAGTACTAAAATGCCCAGAATGATTAAATAAATAGCGAAAACTTTCATTCCCTTCTTCCGGAAGAAATTCAGCATAAAGCGCACGGCAACATATCCGGAAACAGCCGCAGCCACCATGCCCGCTAAGATAACACCCGCATTAAAAGATTCGGGAGATTCCAAAGTATCTTTGATGCCCAGAAGTAAAGAGCCACCAATAACCGGAATAGACATTAAGAAGGAAAACTGTATCGCACTGCTCTTATTTAAACCGGTCATTAATCCCGCGCTTAACGTGCTGCCCGATCTGGAAATACCGGGCATTACCGCAACGCCTTGAGCAAGCCCAATTGCGCCTGCTTTCCACCAAGAAAGGTCTTCCATTTCTAAATTATTATGTACGCGGCGTTTTGATATCCATTCTGAGAACAACAACACGCCGGCGGTTACTATGAAACAAATACCCAGAAAACCGCCACTTTGCGAAATCGCTTCTATTTGATCATCGAAGAACACACCTACAACAGCCGCCGGAATCGTAGCAAGGATTAACCAAAGAACTGTCTTTTGAAAAGGATGTCGAATCAGTTCCCAAATCGTCTTGCGAAAGACAACAAAGACCGCCAGTAAGGTCGCCACGTGAACCGCAATATCAAAATTCAGGCCAAACTTTTCTGTGTCCAGCCCGAATAATTTCTTAAATAAGATTAGATGACCGGAACTGCTCACCGGCAGAAACTCCGTTAAACCTTGTACCAGACCTAAGATAAACGCCTGGAGAATTTCAATCATGATACAACCTCCGTATCGGCTTTGTCTTCTCCGGGAATATCTTGAACGTCCGCAACTTTTGTTTCTTCTAACTTTCTGCTTTTCTTCCCTTTGCCGTGGAGAACCAACTTAGGCGGCTTACCTTCACGAATCGTGTCCCCTGTAACAACACATCGAGACACATTTGCCTCCGACGGAACAGAATACATAACGTCCAACATAGCCTTCTCCACAATGGCACGAAGTCCTCTGGCACCGGTTTTGCGTTCAATGGCAATTTTGGTAACCTCAGAAATTGCCGCCTCATCAAATTCCAAATTCACACCATCCAACGCCAGTAGTTTCTGATATTGTTTAATCAACGCATTCTTAGGCTCTGTCATAATGCGCTTAAGCGCTTCTTCATCCAAAGCATTTAAGGTGACAATCATGGGAACACGACCGATAAACTCAGGAATTAAGCCAAACTTCAATAAATCTTGAGGCTCAACCTGTTCCAATAGTCCATCTACATTTAAAGATTCCGAACTGTGAACCGTTCCTGAGAACCCAATGGTATTCTTGCCGATTCTGCTTTCGATAATCTTGGGAAGTCCATCAAAAGCACCGGAACAAACAAATAAAATGTTGGTGGTATCAATATGAATATATTCCTGTTGCGGATGCTTCCGTCCACCGGTAGGCGGAACTGCAGCCACGGTACCCTCCAAAATCTTTAAGAGTGCCTGCTGTACGCCTTCACCACTTACATCACGGGTG